>CAYTUX010000264.1:0-15522 GCA_964441455.1 uncultured Victivallales bacterium
TTTTTGTTGGGGGAAATGCACAACAAAAACATCTTATTCCCGATGGGGCAAGCCCACCGGAGATCTCCTGCAACGAAGATCGTTGGGTTACCCCAAAAAGCTGCAACCGAACAACGAAGAACGAACAACGATCTTTTCTCTGCGTTAATCTGCGACATCTGCGGATAAAATTCTTCTCTTATTTCCGTGATTATCGGTGTTCATCAGTGGCTAAAACTCTTTTGGTTGCCTGCCTGTACGATGCTCTCACGCACACAGGCGGCCCGACCGCCCTACGGAAACATCTTGTACAGCTTTACAATCCATGCAATCAGAAAACCAAAGAATATAAGCAGTATTGAAAAGAATGGCAGAACAGGCAGAACTAAAGGTATGCTGGTGTTAGCAATATACACAACCATATTCATTGCTGTAAAAAAATATATTATAACTGTGCCAAGAAGAATCAGCATAAAATTAAGTTTTTTTAATGTTTTTTCTCTCTCCTCCCCTTTGAGCCATTTATTTCTGTTTGGAATGTTGATATATTTGACAGGAAGACGTTTCACCAAGACCGGCAAAACCAAAAACAGTATTGCAGTTGCAGCACAAAGTCCAATCTGCGACAGTACATAACTCCAAGATGATTGATAAGAGTTGGGAAGTCCATTAAATTTAAAGTTTACAGCAATAGCAGATTCTAATTTAAAAGATACAAAGATAGTGTAGACAATGTTCACAATAACGCTTATAAATAAATTTACTTTTATCTTTTGCATGCTATTTATTTCCCATAAAAGATTCAAGAATTGAGAAAATTGCTGCTGTTAAAGCAAAAGCTACATATGCAACAGACCAAGCTGCACCAAACTGTTCAATAAACGGCCAGGCAAACTTGCATGAAAATATAAATGCAACAATCAGTCCTGCTCTGGGACTGCGTGCTAAAATACAAACAGTTAAAAAAAACACCAGCCCGACAATATCAAAAACCGGAAGTGTTATCTCCGAGGTTTTCATAAGTTCAAATAATATTTTTAAATTTTCAATAGAAACGTCCATGTTTACACAAGGTTTGAACCGCTCCATTTTAATTTTTTTCTTAAAAGTTCATAATAGTTATATGAATTAAGTCGAACAATTTTTACTCCGTGGGGAGATTTTCTGACAATGACTTTATCATCTTCAAGCAAATGTATGCCTGCCTGTCCATCAATAGAAAGCAGAGCCTTCTTAGAAGACTGTTTGACAGTGACTTTTACAGTTTTAGATGATGGAATAATAAGAGGTCTTGCACTTAATGTATGCGGGCATATTTGAGTAATAAGAATTACATCTGCCTGCGGATGTACAATAGGTCCGCCGGCGGATAGCGAATGCCCTGTACTACCTGCAGGCATTGAGACAATCAAACCATCACATAAATATTCCATACCCTCGTCATTATCAATTCCCAAACATAGTGTTACAACTCGTGTTGAGTCTCCCCTGCTTACAACAATTTCATTCATACATTGATAAGTGAATATAATATCTCCATTGCGAATAACCTCAATAGCTCCAAGTGCAATCTCCTCTATAAAAAAATCACCATTAACCAAAGCCTCTAATGCCTTCGTTAAATCTTCACCTGCAACCGAAGTCAGAAAACCGAGACTCCCGATATTAATGCCTAAAACAGGAATATCCTTTCCGCCAAGAGAGTGCACAGTCCAAAGCATTGTACCATCCCCGCCAAGTGCAAAAAGAACATCAATATTCTGAAAAAGCTCCGAAGTATTCAGAAAAGATATTTCAGGAGCAATTTTTTTCACCAATTGGTCATCGCAGAACAGTTCAATACCTAATCGATGAGCTTGTGTCTCTAATAACATCAGGAATTCTGCCGATGCCATCTTAGTTGTATTAATTTTTATTCCAATTTTTTTCATATAAACAATCTCTCAATTATTTTAATTTCCACCATGCAAGAAACTCAACATTTCCTTTTGGACCTTTCAAAGGTGATGTTTCTACACCAAGTTTTTTGAGTCCGCACTGAGCTTCTCCAAATGAAATTATATCATCAACAACTTCCAATCTAAAATCATGATTACGTACAACGCCACCTTTTTCAAGCTTATTTCGTCCAACTTCAAACTGCGGTTTAATCAATGAGACCATCCGTGCATCCGGTTTCATAAGCTTGACAACTGCAGGCAAAATATTTTTAAGAGAGATAAAAGAGACATCAATTGATATAAAGTCAACTTTCTCCGGCAGAGATTTTTCATCAAAATACCGAGCATTAGTTTTCTCCATCACAACAACTCTATCATCTATACGTAGTTTATAGTGAAGTTGAGCCGTACCCACATCAACAGCATATACTCTCTTTGCACCATGCTGAAGCATACAATCAGTAAAACCTCCTGTTGAGGACCCAACATCCATACAGACGGCATCCTGAACATCTAAATCAACAAAAGCTTGAAATGCTCCGAGAAACTTATCCCCTCCACGGCTGACAAACCGTGATGTCTCTTTTAGTGTAACGTCAACATCTTCTTTATATGATATTCCCGGTTTAGTTGCCGGGTGACCATTAACAAATACCTGACCGGCAAGAATAAGCCTACGCCCCTTCTCCCTGCTGTCAACAAGACCTCTTTCAACAATCATTAAGTCTAACCTTTGTTTCATAAAATATCCTGCAATATTTTTTCCACTGTCAGTCCGTGAATCTCTTTCAGCTCTTCCACCGTACCATGTTCAACAAATTCATCCGGCCAGCCATATTTAAGAACAGAAACTCCAAAACCAGACTTGCCGATTTCTATTTCAAGACTCTCTCCAAATCCCCCGGTAACGACACCATTTTCAATTGTAATTATTTTTTCAGCATCTGCAACTTGTTCTTTAATTAAATCACTATCTAACGGCTTTATAAATCGAGCATTAACAACACCTGCATCAATGCCTTTATTGTCCAGTGCCTCAGCAAGTTCAACAGCTAACTCTATCATATCTCCCAATGCCCAGATCTGTATTTTGATTCCATTTTTTACAACTTGAGCTTTCCCATACTCCACAGGTATATTTTCAATATCGACATCTGATATCTGACCTCTTGGATATCTGATTATTGATGAATTTGACATTTCAGCAGCAAGTTGCAGCATATTTTTTAATTCAAATTCATTAGCCGGCTGCATTATGCAAAGCCCGGGTATGGACTTGAAAATTGGAATATCAAAAACACCATGATGAGTCGGTCCGTCATCACCAACAACCCCTGATCGATCAAGACATATTATTACTCTAATTTTCTGAAGACAAATATCATGCAGCATACAATCAACTAAACGCTGAGAAAATGTTGAATAAACAGCATAAACAGGAATCTTTCCCTGTGCTGCCAGACCGGCGGCAAAAACTGCACCATGCTCTTCACAAATACCAACATCAAAAAAACGTTTTGGAAACTCTTTTGAAAATTCAATCAGACCGGTTCCTGAAGCCATAGCAGCTGTAACAGCCAATATATCTTCATTTTCCCGTGCAAGTTCTGATATTGCATTGCCGAATGCTTCTGAATATGTGGTTCCGCACTTCTTTTCCGAATATTCTCCTGTTGCAATATCAAAACCAGAAGATACTCCATGCCAGTTGGCAGGAGCAAGCTCTGCAGGTTTAAAACCACGCCCCTTTTCTGTTACAACATGAACCACAATTGGTCTGTGCCATTTCTTTGCCGTATCAAAAGCCTCTATTAAGGCTTGAACATCATGTCCATCAATAGGACCAATATAACGAAGTCCTAACTCTTCAAAAAAACTGCTTCCTAAAAAGAGATTCTTTATTGACTCTTCTATGCGATAATATAGAGAACGAAAGCGTTCCATTTTCATAGACTTGGCTGCACCCTCTGCCTGACTCTTAAGTTTATTATACTTTGAACTGGCAATCAGTGCTCCCAGATATCTGGAAAAAGACCCTACATTTTCACTAATGGACATTTCATTGTCATTAATTACAATAATAAATTTGCCTGTTGTAGTTGCAATACTGTTAAGAGCTTCCAAAGAGATACCATTACATAATGCCGCATCACCAACAACAGCAACAATATCTTCATTACGCCCTGACAAATCCCTTTCAACAGCAAAACCAAGTGCTGCTGACAAGGCTGTTCCGGCATGTCCCGCACCAAAAAAATCATACTCACTCTCAATTTTTTTCTGAAACCCGGACAACCCGTTTAATTGACGAATAGTGGACATTCTATCTCTACGCCCGGTCAGGATCTTATATATATATGTTTGATGTCCAACATCCCATAGCAACTTATCATCAGGTATATTAAAAGATGCTAGTAATGCAATAGTAAGTTCAACAACGCCAAGGTTTGGTGCCAGATGTCCACCTGTTTTACTGACAGTTTCAATAACAAGTTCACGAATCTCACCCGCAAGTAAATTCATCTCATCAACTGTTACAGTCTTCAAATCTTCAGGTTTATCTATTTTATCTAAAAGTTTTGTCATATTACTCCTATGGGGAAATTTATTTTTAAAAAAACATTTAAACTCTTTATTCACCCCTGTAAAAACGTGATTTATCTCATCTTTGTAATAAATCTTAACTCTCTTATAAGTTTACCGCCTCTTTTGCTTTAATAACCATTCTGGTTGGATGCAGCTCTTTGTCTAAATCAAACGGCATTTCATCGCCCATTATATTTTTGAGAACCAGATTCAACCAGTCCGGCGGCTCTTCAGATGTGTCAATCTTCCCAAAATCTTTATCTCCAACAACTAAACGAGTTTTTGTTCCACCATCAACAGATTCTATAAATCCGGCTGTTCCAAAAATTCGAACATGCTCATTTCCCCATTGCCCGAATCCGGGCTGATTAAGATAATTTGCAATAACAGTAAATATTCCCCCATTCTCTAGAGTACCCATCATGGAAGATGCTATATTTAAATCACTATTTTCTCTGTCATCCCCCAAAGGTGTCTCTATGGCAGAAATAGTCTCGCATTTCAAACCTGTAATATGCTCCACAAAACGCAAAGCATGAACACCATTCTGCTCAATTAATCCGCCATCTTTCAACTCACTTTCAGGCCTCGTACCTAAATTCGGATAACTCTTTTGAGCAAAAACCTGCACAATCTCTCCAAGCTTACCTGACTCAACAATTTCTTTCATCTTCCAATATGGGTTATCAAAAACTGAACCTGCCATCTCATGATAAACAGCATGGTTCTCTTTTGCTGCCTTCACAAGCGCATCAAGCTTGTCTGTCGTCAGAGCCGATGGCTTTTCCGCATATACATTAATACCTGCCTGCAAAGCCTTTATTGCCAGATCAGGCTGTTCAACCCGCATGGGAGCACAAAGTGATATCAATTCTAAGCCGCGAAATTTCAAAAATTCATCATAATCATTGCACACAACCAAATCCGGATACTTCTCCAGCAGAGAAGCCTCAATACCTTCGTTCAATGCACCTGCAGTACACAACTCAACTTCAGGATACCTGTCCAATGAATTATGAAGCTGATGACCATTACTTCCCCACAAACCTAATTTTATCTTGTTACTCATAAATCTTCCCAATCTAATAATTTATTATTTTTGTATTAAACCATAAAATCAAATTTTTTCCAACAATAATCTTATAAGTCCCCATTTTTCCTTGATTTTTTGGTTGGTCATTAGCATGACGGCATATCTTTGCTGTTCTATTTTGGAAAGCCGCACAAAAATTAAACATAAAAATAACATTTATTGTAATAATGTCAAAATTGATTGACATTCTAATTCTTTTATATTACATTTAACCACAATTATTTTAGAAATTAAAATGTCTTTTTATATAGCATAAGTTATATTTAACCCGAAATATGTGAGAAAAAAATGATAAAGAAAAACCCGAAAATAAAAAATAATATATGTTTAGAAATTGATCCAGACGGTTGCGCAGAACATGTTGAAACTCAGGTTAACTATATAAAAAAACAGGCTGCACTGGAAAATTGTCCGAAAAAAGTTTTAGTACTTGGCGGTTCCGGCGGGTACGGACTTGCAACAAAAATTGTTGCTGCATTTGCAGGAAAAGCAGATATACTATCAGTATCATTTGAAAGAGAACCTACAGAGCGTCGCCCAGGTTCGCCAGGATACTATTCAAACAGAAAATTTGATGAACTGGCTGAAGAGGATGGTTTAAAGTCAATCACTATTGAAGGAGATGCCTTTACTGATGAAACAAAAGAAGAAGTTTCCAAAGTAATGAAAGAATCATTCGGCAAAGCAGATATGATTGTCTACAGCCTTGCCGCACCAATGAGAACAGATCCTAAAACAGGTATTCTTCATAAGTCGGCAATCAAACCCATTGGTCAAGACTATGAATCAGAAACCATCATGCTTGGCAAAGAGGATGAAATTAAAATTGTTCATATTGCTGAAGCAACCGAAGAAGATATTGTCAACACTGTAAAGGTTATGGGTGGTGAAGACTGGAAACTATGGATTGAATATCTTTTGAATGAAGACTTAATTGAAGACAATGCTGTTACTGTTGCATTTTCATATATTGGTCCGGAACAGACTCAGGCAATCTACAGAACCGGAGCTCTTGGTAAAGCTAAAGAACATTTAGAAAATACAGCATTTGAATTAACAGAACTGCTTAAACCTGTCAACGGTAAAGCATATGTTTCTGTTAACAAAGCCCTTGTAACACGAGCAAGTTCTGTCATACCTGCAATGCCGATTTATATTTCAGCACTTTATAATGTGATGAAAGAAAAAGGTGCTCACGAAGATTGTATTCAGCAAATGTACAGACTGTTCGCAGAAAAATTATATAACAATAATAATGGTGTGGCGGTTGATGAGGCAAACAGAATTCGTCTTGATGACTGGGAAATGGAACCTGATGTTCAGGAAAAGGTTAAAGAAATTATGGAAAGCATGACTGCTGAAAATTTTAAAGAAGTTCTTGACCTTGAAGGTTATAAAAAAGATCTTTACGAAATCCACGGATTCGCTCCTGAAGATTAATCAAAAGAGTTTTTTACAAAAAAGGATACATTTATTTGTATCCTTTTTTTTGTATTTAATGAAAGTCATTATTAATTTTACTGAAATATAAAAGTATCAATAATTAAACATGTTACTGTCAAAAATTTTATGAAAACCACCCCTCCCACCACGCCGTCATTTGCTTTTAATAAAGCAAATAACAGCGTGGTGACCTCCCCTTAGCAAGGGGAGGAGCTGTTGACATAACCAACAGATATAAAAATGCACTGCACTGCTCCCCTTGCTAAGGGGAGCTGTCGAGCGTAGCGAGACTGAGGGGGGATAAAGAAAAAGGGGGGATAAGACAGCTAGCTTTGCTAGTCCCGCAAGGCGGGATCTGTATCCCATTGATTTAAAACAAAATAGGTCTGTTAAGAGTGGAAAACTTTTGACAGAACCTAAACATTTATAGGAGTAAATTATGAAATTAAAATGGACTGCACATAAAGATTTGGCAATTAAGCGTAATGATTCAATAAACCGCGAAGAATATCTCGATTATATGACATTCAAAAAGAATAAAAGAACTCTATACACAGAAATATTCGGACCACTTATTGGATTAAAGGAAGAGTGGGAAAAGCAAGGGGCGACAGAAGATGAACTTGATTTTTCTGCATTCAAATTCAGAGCACCTAAAAAACATGTTATTGGAGTCAATACGGGATGCTGTGCGACCGGAAATAGAATTATTGAAGATACTGATAAACATACAATCACAATTGACGGTCTTGGTCGAAAAATGAAGTTAATAAAGGGATATGCTACACTTCCTCTGCCGGAAACATTTCCTGTTAAAAACATGGACGACTGGCTTAAAATTAAACATTTATATGAATTTAATGAAAATAGAATTACTGAAAAATGGTTTGAAAATGCTGTAAATGCCAGAGACAATGGCTTTGCTCTTCAGGTGGGCATACCTGGTGGTTTTGACACACCGCGCCAGCTTTTTGGTGAAGAGATGATATGTTATGCTGTCTATGACTATCCGGAAATTATTCATGATATTCTGAAAACTTGCTCAGAAACTTCATTAAAAGTTTTTGAAATTATCACATCAAAGATTAACGTGGATATTTTGTTTGTTCACGAAGATATGGCTGGCAAGTCCGGACCTCTATGGGGACCAAAATCAATTGAAGAATTTATTAAACCATACTATTTAAGTTGCTGGAACTTTTTAAAAGAGCACGGGGCAAGGATTTTTGATCAGGACAGCGATGGTAATATGAATCCAGTAATTGATATATTTCTGGAATGCGGAGTAAACTGCATGCACCCGATGGAACCCGCTGCAAATATGGATATTGTTAAAATTCGTAAAAAATATGGCAATTGCCTATCATTCTATGGAGGCATTGATAAACATGTTCTTAGAAGAAGTAAGGAAGAGATTGAATCTGAATTAGAATACAAGGTTCCTCCAATGGTTAAATCTGGAGGATGCGTGCTTGCTTTAGACCATAGAATTCCAAACGGCATTCCTCTTGAAAATTATAAGTTTTATCTGAAAACTCTGAAAAACATTATTGATAGAGAAGAAAAATTAAGAAAACAGATTTCCTGATGTGATCTTGAACACAACAGCGGTAATGTCATCGTATTGCTGAGCTTCTCCAACAAAATCGGCAATTGTATCACTAATAACATTTGCTGTATCCATTGCTGTGAGGTTATCAATAGATGATATATGGAGGTTCTCAATCAGGTTTAAGATCCCCCACTCCTCCCCGGAATCATTCTGTGCTTCCACAACTCCATCAGTATAATTAAAAATAACATCACCTTCATGCAACTGAATTTTTTCGTCTTTGATAATCAGATCAAATACATTCGTATCAGCAAGCCCAACTCCCATACCGGGAGATTTCAGTTCAATAAGTTCCTCTCCATTTGCACGAGATAATAGTGGGTAAACATGCCCTGCTCTTGCATAAACAAGTTCTTTGGTTCTTATATCAAGAATCATATAACTCATGGTTATAAACATCTCCATCGTCAAATCCCGTGATAAAGCTGCATTTGCCTTTTTAAGAACTTCTGCCGGACTTAAACATTTTGGAGCAATAAGCTGAAGAACTGTACGACATATAGACATAACCATCGCTCCTGCAACCCCTTTGCCGGAAACATCAGCTACTACAAAACCAATATGTTCATCATCAACTCTTATAAAATCATAATAATCGCCGCCAACCTGACGAGCAGATTGACTGAATGCACCAATTTCAACACCATTGAGAGCAGGGATACCTTTAGGTAAAAGTGAAGACTGAATACTCTTGGCAATTGTCAAATCATAGTCCATTTTACGCTTTTCGTCTAAATTAATATTTAGCCGTGTAAAATGAACCGTAATAGCAGCCTGATCCATTAACGCCTGCAGCAGACCAAGATCATCTTCATCAAAACATCTGTCATCCAGCCTATTTACAATAACAGCTACCCCAAGGCTTTTTCCGCAATATCTGAAAGGAACCATCAAGGTTGTCTCTATTTTAAGAAACTCCTGTTCATATTTGGGAATTAATTTGTTTTCCTGTGCATTCTCAACAACAATACCGCGACCAGTAACATAGGTGGCTCCTATTAAGCCTTGACCGGGAATTATTGGTGTCTTCTTTATAAATTTCTCAATATATTTCAATTTGCTGAAAGCATTTCTCCAACCCTCATCAAATGATTCTACAAAAGGAGGAAACACACCATTTAGAGCACCCACCCGAAGTTCAACATTTCCTTCAGAGTTCTCTTCAGCCATATATATTGCACCTGAACGCCCTCTGGAAATACGCATTGCCTGATTTAATACTTTGTTAAGCATTGCTCCTTCATTGATTTCATCATCGTCTTCTGAAAATACTTCACTAACTTCATATATGAAGTTATATATTATCTCTTTTTCCTGATGAAGAGTAGCAATCTTACGATCCTGCTGCTTAACTTTTTTTGACAAAACAACAAGAAGACCAAAAAAAGCTGCAAATGCTATGATAAAAAAAAGATTTTCTGCCACTAAAAATTCTAACATATATCCTCTATTATTCGACTTCCTTAGACAAATAGTTTATAACATTCTCAAACTTCAACTGGTTATTATTATCTGCTTTGATTAGATCCTGATGGGCTTTTAACATTACTTTTGCTGTAACAGCTTTATCTTTGGCAGGGGTCAACCTTTCCCCTCCCTCAAAATTTTCCGGATCAGATAACTTATCTGACAATTCTTTAGAAACTTCTTCCTGAAGATAGCAGTCAATTAAATTTGAAAGTCCCAAAACCTCTAAAAGATCTTTTGTTTTGGGTGTTAAATTAATAACCATAAAAGTGTGCTCACTCAAATCTCTAAGTCTCATCGCCACACCTGCCATAACCCCCATGAAAGTGCTGTCCATTGTTGCACAATCTTTCATATCAAGAATTATATTACACACACCACGACAAACCTGATCAAAACAAAACTTCTTTAACTCAGGCGCAATATTATATGTGCCTTTTCCTTCCACTTTTATAAATGCGGTATCACCATCAACTGTAACTAAAATTTTATCACTCATTTAAAAATTTACTCCATGCAATTTTTTTTTGTAAGGCTAAGTTATATTCAAAAACAGTCTTGAATATTTAATTTATTCTTGTACCTGAAAATGTTTTATGTAATTTACTATAACCAAAAAATATGTCAATTGATTTATCTGTTTTTATCTTTTTTTTTGATATAAAGAGATAAACATCTTGCAAAAACTAACAATACTCAAACTCTTAGCTCAACAACTCTCTCAATAATCATTTCTGCAACTTTACTTTTTGGCATTTGAGGTAGTTCTGCCACCCCATCTGCATAAAATATTGTTACAATATTTGTGTCACACCCAAAACCGGCACCTTCCATACTGATATCGTTGGCAACAATAAAGTCTAAACCCTTTGAAACCAACTTTTTATTTGCATTTTTCACCAAATCATCTGTTTCAGCTGCAAACCCGACAAATATGCGGTCTCCTTTTAAATGTTTTAGCTCCGCCAAAATATCTTTGGTTCGTTTAAGTTTAAGAACTCCATCAAAATCATCCTTTTTCATTTTGTGTGAGACACACTCTATTGGAGTCCAGTCTGCAACTGCCGCTGCCATAATAAGACAGTCTGAATCTTCTAGGTTCTTCTCAACTGCATAAAACATGTCTTCGGCGGATTCAACATAAACCATCTCAATTCCATCAGGCGTCGGCAGACTAACAGGCCCTGTAATTAAACATACTTCATGACCAAATTCATATGCGGCATCTGCAATTGCATAGCCCATTTTACCGCTCGAACGGTTTGAAATAAAACGTACAGGATCTATATTTTCTCTGGTCGGACCGGCTGTTATTAAAATTTTCATTATTCCCCTATTCAAAAATACTGTTGAAAAATTTTTCGCCCCTGAAATTCCATTTTCGAACCACCTGTACAGGCGTTATTTATAGTATATATCTTCTCTTATTTTATATTTACAAATTAAGAAGCTCCTTTACATCCTCTAAGGACAGCTTTTCAACCATCTGACCACCCTGCTCAATTGTTGCATCAATCAAAGCTTTCTTTTTCTGCTGCAGTTTAAGAACCTTCTCTTCAATTGTATCTTTTGTTATCAACTTAATGCTGTATACAGTCTTCTTCTGACCAATTCTATATGCCCGATCTGTCGCCTGTTCTTCAACTGCCGGATTCCACCATGGATCAAAGTGCAGCACCATATCCGCACCTGTTAAATTTAATCCGGTACCTCCGGCCTTTAAACTAATAAGAAAAACCGGTATTGTTTTGTCTGTATTGAACTGTTTAACGAGTGAAACCCTGTTTTTAGTTTTTCCATCAAGATAACAATATTTAATTCCCTGTTTCTCAAGGTCTTCTCTAAGCAGTCCAAGCATGGAAGTAAATTGACTGAAAACCAAGATTCTATGTCCTCCATCTATGGATTCAGACAGTAATTCCCTGAAAAGTCCCATTTTAGCAGATGGATGCTTCGATTTCAACTGTTTTAATGCATCAATCAGATTTAAATGACAACAAATCTGCCGTAATCTTAAAAGAATTGTTAAAATTTCCATTTGTGCACCTCCAAACCCCTTCTGCTCAATAAGTTCTGAAACCTTATTTCTGGACTCTTCCAAAAATGCTTTGTAGGCAAGTTCCTGATCATTTGTTAATCGGCAGTATTGAACTGTCTGAATTTTTGGCGGCAGATCTTTTGCAACATCTTTTTTAAGTCTTCTTAAAAGAAATGGATGGACTTTTCTGCGGAGCATTGAGTGGGCGGCAAGAATATCAGCACCTTCCATACCTGCAGGTATATCATAACGTGCTTTAAATGTTCTGTAATCCCCAAGATAACCCGGCATCAAAAAATCCATGATAGACCATAAATCTGATACCCCGTTTTCAATTGGCGTACCGGTTAAAGCTAGTCTATATGACGCCATAATTGATTTTACCGCCTTTGCATTGCTTGTTTTATGATTCTTTATATGCTGTGCTTCATCAAGTATCAGCATATCAAATGCTCTGGTTGCCATCTTTTCGGCATCTACT
The DNA here is from genome assembly GCA_964441455.1 of uncultured Victivallales bacterium. Classification (GTDB taxonomy): domain Bacteria; phylum Verrucomicrobiota; class Kiritimatiellia; order JAQICX01; family JAQICX01; genus JAQICX01. The sequence goes on from CAYTUX010000264.1 coordinate 12,640, forward strand.
CGAAGTGTCCCGTATGATGTAACAACAATATCGTAATCATCAAGCATATCCCAATAATCATGGCGTTTAGATCCTTTATATACAAACATTCTCAGATGTGGTACAAACTTCTGACATTCATCATACCAGTTTTCAGCTAAACTTGTTGGTCCGACAATCAAAGCCGGCGTATCTGACTCTCGTTTTAATCTTGAAATGGCAATCCATGTTAAAGTCTGCACTGTTTTCCCCAGCCCCATGTCATCCGCAAGAATACCTGAAAAACCACTCTTTTCCATAAAACTAAGCCAATTTACTCCATACTTCTGATATGGGCGTAATATCTGTTCAAGATTACCGGGCAGCATCTCCTCCTCCATCTCAATGGTTCTGTTGATCTGCTGCGAACTGTCCTGCCATGCACGAGTCTGATCAATATCAATTCCGTCCAGGGCATTCAATGATGCTGCAACAAAACCGCTGTATATATTTGACATTTTAAAATGCCCGGGTTTGTTTGCTTCAATTGTTGAACAGTCAGCAAAAACATTCAGCATGGATGAAATAGCTTCTGTATCAATCAGAGTAAGGTTTCCATTTCTGGAAATAAAACTCTCGCCCATGTTAATTGCACGTTGTATATCACCCATAGTGATGGACTCGCCATTGGAATCCTCAAATTTAAAACTTATATCAATTGTATTTTCATAAGAATCATCCACACTGACAATAGGCGTGACATAGTTTGACTCTTCAAGATACTCCGCAATTTTCCCTTCCAATCTTATCTTCCATCCCTGTCTCCTGAAAAAAGGCATACTGCCGGCAACAAAATTTAAAACATCTCTTCGACCGGTAGCAATGCCCCGCGGACAGACATAGTCAACACAATTCATCTCTTTCTCAACAAGGGAAGACGCAAACTCTTCTGCTTCGCGATTACGACCATAAAACTTATAAAAATCTTCCGGATCAGGTCTGGTAAAAGAGTGTTCAGGAAGATATTCGCAAACTTTAATAGGATCATACTCCCCGTATTTAACTCGTAAAATTACTTTTATCGAAGCAAGACTACCTGTAATTTCCAGTTCAAACTCAGGTGTATCCGGCACTATATCAAACATATCCATAGAAATGTCCGCATCCACGTCGATTAGCTTTTCTAAAGCCGGTAACTCTGTGGAAAAAAATACAAAAGCATTCTCCCGTTCAATCAAAATAGGCTCTTTATAAATTGAGTGATACGGCAAAGGTAAAGGATTGTCAAGAACAACAAAACCAACTGCTTCATCATATACCCAAGAGGAATGGGAAGAAATAATATAAAAAGGATTGGCATCAAAAACGTTTTTGATTGGTGTTTTCAATGATACTCGTATTAAACCATCTGTATCGTTCATCTCAACCTTTAGATGACTCTTCAATTGACTCTTGTCAATATTCAATGGCTCAAGATATGCATTCTTAAGTTTATTGCCTTCACATAAAGATAGCAGGTTGCAGAAATCAAAACGATTCATCAACGTATGATATTTTAAAGGTCCCTCTGCAATATCTTCAAGAACGTATAGCAGTGACTCGTCACTCTTGGAAAAACTATATGGCCTGTTTTTGGGAATCTTGTCAATTGCAACCTGCTTGCCATCTTTTTCAATGCGACAATAAACAGGAATTGCATCATCGTCAATAGATCCCTCCCAATCTTCTCCAAGCGATACCAAAAGCTTAACAGGAATTGCATTTCTATAATCAGAATCTACCCGCCGTATATAATCTTCTTCCTTATAAGCTGCCATCTTTGATGCCAGCTTAAGCTCCTGCATATGTTTCTCTTCTCGACGAGGATCTGTCTGACGAAGAACAAGTTCAAGACCAAGAGCTATAACATGTGCACAAATCAACCCCTGCTCTCTATTAGACCAGCATGGACAGAAACTGGTTATATAACCTTTTTCTAGTCTAAAGGAAGTTTTTAGAGGACCGGCTTTGCGACTGATTACACCACTTACTATAGGTTCTTCATATTCAGCAGACATCACTAAAGAATTTGCAACAATTCTTTCAGCTTCAGCAAGAACTTCCGCTCCTGCATAGTCTTCCAACTTTTTTTTTGTTAAAGGAACTCTTTCAATAGGCATCTTAAACAACAAACATTACTTTAATATTAATAAATAAGTAGAACCTTTATCTTCCACATCACTCAACTCTCCCGAAAAAAGCTCCCTGCTTAAAATATTTGTGGAATCCAGTTTCTGAATTAAAGCAGATGAAGATAAAAAGGAATCTTTTTGAGTTGGTTTGTTTAGAACATAACCAAAAATAACACCAAAAACAAGAAAAAGAAGTGAAAAGAAACCTACAACTAATAATGCTGTAGACTTAGACCTGCCTGATGCTGAATACTTCTGATTCGATTCCCACTTGGCTCGCTCAAACTCAAGCATCTCTCGTTCATGACTAAGTCTCTCTCGTTCAAGTATTATCTTCTCCCGTTCAAGAATCATTTCGGAAGATGTCAGCTCTTGAGAACTCTCTGCGTTCAATTTCTCTACATAATCACTATTTGAATTATCTTTTTCATGCTCATTCATCTTCAAATCCCACCTTATTTTTTATGGCACAAGTCTATTAAAATCACATTATATATGCAAGCAAAAACAGCTGCAATTTTTAATTACCCCTATTTTTCCGGTTGAACACCCTTTTCGGTCAGCAGTCCAGCTACTAAATTAGTAGCTGCATTCTAACATTAGATTGGAATCCGAGAGGGTTGGCGTCCCTCCCGTGCATATAAGACAATATTGATTTGCAAGTCGGGAGGGTTGCCCAGCTATTAACTTTACACTGGAGTTTTATATAGGATTGTTTTTCTGATCTGTTAGTAGCTGGGCCGCCGACCGAAAA
>CAYTUX010000265.1:0-4706 GCA_964441455.1 uncultured Victivallales bacterium
ACTTTTTGTTAAAATAATGTTATTATTTTACTGATGTGATATTAATGCTCAACAGCCAAACTTTCAAACCATTGTCAAATAACAATTTCCCCAACAAAATGACATTCAAAATAATTTTCTGAAACAATCATAAAACAGAGAAAAATAAAAAAATAAATAGCAAAAACCAAGGAAAACATTATGGCAAAAAGACAATACTCTATCGCGAGGCTTAATCTATATATCATATCCCAGAGCGGCTTAAGCGTTCTTCTGCTCGGGCATGAGCTTCTTCACCACATTGCGGAAAAGCATCAGTAAAAGGACTGTTTTCATATCTGACAACATCATCACAGACACGAGGATCTTTCTGCTTGTAAAGCTCATCCATAAGAACTTGTTTGAGTTTTGCTTTAACATGGGCATATTCTGAACCATATGCAATATTGTGCATTTGATGTGGATCTTTATTCAAATCAAACAGCTCTTCCTGTGGTCTTTTATCAAATGCAAGCAGAAAGTTTGATGTATGCTCAGCTTCTGCACGATGGTGAACCATCCAAGCCTTTGTTGGACTTGCATCCATATCGGGGTAGGCAGAGTATGTATCTTTAACAATATTTTCCCATGCAATTGGCTCTGCAGTCAAATCATCCATTCCATTGGGACTCCCCATAGGCCAACGGTCAGGACAGAAGTTATAAATATATAAAAAGTCTTTTGTACGTATTGCTCTCTGAGGATATGGCAGATTCCATTCTCTAGCAGTTGCAACATGGCGTTCACGTCCTGTAATCACCCACTCGTTTTCTTTTGTGTCTTCATCACACATCTTTTTCCACAAACTATGACCTGCCATACATTCAGGGATTTCGCATCTGCCAACTTCAAGAAAGGTTGGTGCAAGATCCATAAGATTGGTCATACCATCAACAACCAAGCCTTCCGGAATGATTCCGGGCAATCGAGCCATTAAAGCAACTTCACAACCAATATCATACAAATTACATTTTGCACGAGGAAATCCAGGTATACCATGATCACCGCTGACAACAATCAGTGTATTATCAAGTTCTCCAATTGCTTCCAATTCTTTAAGAATGACTTCAAGTCCACGATCATAAGCCATACACTCTCCTAAATAATCTGCAACATCCTCTCTGATATCGGCGCTATCAGGAAAGAAATCAGGCATATTCCCTTTCAGATCATCCGGCTCAAGTCCCCACAACTCTTTGCCGGAACCCTTTTCCCATGTTCTATGTGTATTTGTCGGACCCCACCAGTAACAGAAAGGTTCGTCGCCATTTCTATTGCTTAAAAAATTCAGAAAATTGTTTTTCACCTCTTCATATAAAGGCTGTTTGGCCTCATCCACTTCCATTCCTGAGCGAATGTTTTTTGTTACTTGATGGGAAAAAGAACCAAAAGTACTTCCTGCTTCATTATAATAATGCTCTTTAGAACCATAAGGAGGTACACCAAAGGGAACCCCTGGACCCCATGTTTTATATGTTGCACCTGTATGATAACCTGATTTCTCTAAAATTTTTGGATACGTAGGTATATTTTCGTCCCACACAGCACCAGTGAGAATTGCACCCAGACGAGTCTGCCAGAAATATCGACCTGAAAGAACAGAACTTCTGCAAGGAGTACAAGTTGGCGCAGGAACTACAGCATTAGTAAATATCACTCCTTCATTGGCAATTTTATCTATGGTAGGTGTATCAATAAATTTATTTAAAGGGGTTCCACCTTTTTCTTCATTGTAGACATTTGCATAACGACCCCAATCATCTGCAAATGCAAAAAGTATATTTGGTCTTTTCATTGTGTCCTTTCAATTTTAATGTTCGGACGAGATAAACTCCGTCTGAACATTAACAATTATTCGATAGTATCCACCAAAGTTGTTCCCAATTTATGCCATCAATATTAGCCTGCTTTTTACCCGGCGTGCTTCTTCCATCGACAACATATTTTGTAAGCAGAGTCTTAAGGTCTTCAACAACCTCAGGATACTTATCATAGACATTATTAATTTCTACCGCATCAGAGTCAAGATTGTAGAGCTGAATATCCGGCAATCCTTCACACTCTTCGCCTGGACGAGGATAGGACCATCCTCCAGAACCTGCGCACATTTCAAGTTTCCAGTTACCTTTGCGAATTGAGAAAGATCCATCAATAGAGTGATGAACAGTTGCTTCTCTTAGAGATTTATCAAGTGGTTTCCCCTTCCATAAAGGCAGATTGCTTACACTATCTTCACCTTCATTATCATCAAGCGGCTCCCCTACTATATTCGCACAAGTTGCAAGCATATCAGAAAGGCATACCGTTTCATGACTTGAAGAGTCTACTGCAATAGTTTCAGGCCACCTAATAATTAGAGGTATACGGTGTCCCCCTTCATAAATATCAGCTTTGTATCCGCGATAAATATAACTTGATTTATGCCCCATAGATTCCAGATCTTTCACGTCGGCTGCTGGTGAGCAACCATTATCAGAGGTAAATACGATAATTGTGTTCTCTGCAATACCACCTTCGTCAACAGCTTTCACAATCTGACCAACCACATCATCAACCATCAGACAGAAGTCACCATAAAGATTTGTGCCGCTCTTACCGACAAACTCTTTTGTAGGCAAGATAGGTGTATGCGGTGCAGGCAGAGGAAAATACAAAAAGAATGGATTATCTTTTTCAGCTTGTTCTTTAATGTATTTAACTGATCGGGAAGTAAAATTCGGCAATACGTCTTCATGAACAAAATCTGCACCTGTTGAACCTTTTCTCCACCAGCCAAATTTTGTATTACTTTCAGTTACTCTATCAGGAGTTGCTGTAATTTTTCCGTTCTCCACATAAACATATGGGGGTATATCAAGAGAAGCAATATGACCATAGTAGTAATCAAATCCACATGCGTCTGGTCCGTTTGTCACAGAGCTGTTAAAATCAATATTTGAACAATCTTTTAAAACAGGTTTTCCATCAGTAGTTGTCCAATCCCAACCCAAATGCCATTTTCCAATCATAGCGGAATGATAGCCATAAGGTTTTAGAAATGATGCAATAGTTGTTCGTCCATCTTCAATTAAGTGATCCGAATGTCCCATTAAAACACTGGATTTCAATCTTGAACGCCAATTATATCGCCCTGTAAGAATACTATAACGTGAAGGAGTACAAACTGCCGAACTTGAATGTGCATCGGTAAAACGCATTCCTTGTCCAGCAAGCTTATCAATATTATCTGTTTTGATTTTTGATTTTTCATTCAGGCATGAGATATCACCATAGCCCATGTCATCAGCTAAAATATATATTATATTAGGTTTTTTATTCATTTTGTTCCTTTTTTATGTTCGGATGAGAGTTCGGGCGAGGCAGGTCTCACTCCTACATTTTAATTTTCAACTGGTGAGTGCCTGATGTGCTTCTTTAAGTTGCTCAAGAATTGGAATATTTTGCGGACATTTCTTTTCGCACTCACCACAGAGTGTACATGCATCAGCTTTCTTTTCAGGGCTGTTAGGATTAGTTCCTATACTTGCATAACCTTTTTTACTAAGTTCCCAAAGGTCATATACGCGAGCTTTATTGTATAAATCAAAAATCTTGGGAATAGGAATCTCTTGAGGGCAAGGCATGCAATATCCACAACCGGTACAATAAAGATCTGACATTTTTTTAAGTTTAATCAATTGTTTATTAATCTGCTCATACTCTCCATCACTTAACGGTAAAGGATCTGAGCAGGATTCAATATTTTCGACAACCTGCTGCATGTTGCTCATTCCTGAAAGAGCAACATCAACATTTGGATTTGCAAGAACAAAGCGCATGGCGAGGTCGGGTATTGAAGATACAGAGTCAACAACTTTCAGAGCATCAGATGGAGCATCAAGCTGTCCACCGGCAACAGGTCCCATAACGACCACGCCCATCCCAGATGCTTTTGCGTGTGCAATACCATCTGCCATAACCTGATTCAACATGTTATATTGAACAGTAACAGATTCATAAAAACCGGTGTCGACAATCTTTATCAGAGCGTCTGCATCATCATGAAAAGATGTGCAAATATGTCTTATCATTCCCTGTTCTTTTGCACTGATCAGCCACTTAGATATTCTGGGCTCTACTTTTTCTGTATAAGACTTCCAATTTACACCATAAGTATTATATATGTCAATATAATCAGTCTTTAAATAGTTCAAACTATTTTCAAGATTTGTCCACCACTCTTTTTCATCATCTTCGTAGTAGTGATTCTTTGTTGAAACAACCAGATTTTCCCTGCATTTACCCTGAATTGCATCACCAAGAGCTCTCTGACTGTCCTGATTACAGTAAAAAACCGCGGTATCAAGATAGTTTACGCCAGCTTCAATTGCTTTATGAAACATTGCTGTACTTTTGTCTCTATCAACAAGTTTATCCTCTGTCATCGGCAGACGCATTGCGCCAAATCCCAAGCGGGACACTTTCAATCCTGTTCTACCTAAAATTCTATATTGCATTTTATTCCTTTCATTTTTTAATTTGAGTTTAGGGCGCGGCATCTACCTTCGTAGCAAGCTGACTTCCGCCCTCGTTTCTACGGCGAGACAAGTACCTAGTATAATGTAAAATAAAAAGCTTCGCATTCTAGGCAGTTTTTGCTATACTTTCTCAAAATAAAAAAAAGGAGCAAAGTATGGCACCACGTTATA
>CAYTUX010000266.1:0-2797 GCA_964441455.1 uncultured Victivallales bacterium
TATATCAAACTCCAATGTAAAGTTAATAGCTGGGCAACCCTCCCGAACTACTTTCTAATGCTGGATTTGCAGACGGGAGGGACAGCGTCCCCGCTGTCCGCAAAAGTCTAAAACATGGGACACTTGAACTTCCGCTGGATAAAGATATCTGACTTTATTAAAGACACTGCTTAAAAAAGAAACCCTGAATGGATTAAGAAAAAACTGAAATGATGTGTTTATTGAGAATTGACAATCAAAGTTGATATTGCTTCGGCAATTTGTTTGTATTCTTTTTCGTTGGGGTGAACTCTGTCACTTTTAAGTGATGGGGTAGATAGTACTTCTGCAATTATTTTTCCCTGATATGGAATTTTATGCTGTTTTGCAATTTCTTTGTAAAATTTTGCTGTTTTGAGTCTTAATGCCGGTTTGGGTACACCAACAAGAATTACATCCGCATCATAATCCTTTATAATATCAATCATTGCATTGATGTTTTTAATGGTTCTGTGATTTTCCTGTTTTTGAAGCATATCATTTCCTCCATGGCACAGGATTACTAACGTTGGTTTATATTTATCTAGAACAGAAGGTAATCTGATTAGACCATCGGTTGTATCTTCGCCTGGAATACCTGCATTGATGACTTCTCTATCCAGTAGTCCGGCAAAAACAGAAGGGTAGCTCTCATCTTTGCCGGCTCCGGTTCCATAAGTCAGACTATCACCAAATGCAACAATCAAAGATGTGTCTGTTATTTTGCTGATTGCAGGTTTTCCACATCCTGAACAGATAATGATAATGGCTAAAAAGAAAGTTGTAATTATTTTTTTCATTTTAATTTTTAAAGAATGAATTCAGGGCATTCATATATTCAATTGAGTTTGATATATCATTATGTCCTCTGTTTTTAATGATTTTTACATCAACTTGTTTCTCTGGAAATGAATTTACCAGGTTTATAGAATTTTTATAGGGTACAATATGGTCATTCTCGGCAATGAGTATCAAAGTTTTTGAGTCAATATCTTTGACTCTATCAATAGATCTATATTTGTCTTGCAGAATAATTGATGATGGATATATCCAGAATTGTGCCTGTGCAATACTCTGTAGACTGTCAAAAGGTGTTGCCAGCATGAGTTTTGAAATTGGTCTCTGAGAAGCAAGATAGGTTGCAACTCCGGATCCAAGGCTTCTGCCGATAACTGATATATTTGCATGGCTGTTGGTAATTTCATCATAAATTGCAAGTGCATCCGAGTACAAGCCTTGTTCTGTAGGTTTACCGGTGCTTCCGCTATATCCTCGGTAGTTTACCAGATAAACAGTGTTAGATGCAAGTTGCTGAAAATCGAGAGTACTGTATACAACATTCTCGGCATTGCCACCAAAATATATTATTGCATTTTTCTGTTCCGGATTAAGAACGATGACCTTGATGTTTTCTCCTTCGTTCTCAATGGTTTTCTCCATAAACCCATGATTAATCTGCTCTGTCGGATAATAGATCATCTTGCGCTGCCTGAAGAACAGAAATAACCCGATGATTATATATATCCTTAAAACCATCATTGAATACCTATAGAATTTGTTTTTTTTCTTTTTCATTTTTTTTGAGTGCATCTAGACCTTTAGCGAGCTTAAGAAAGTGTTTTATAATAGCCCGAGAAGCGAGACTTTAGTTTGTCTAAAGCAACGAAACGCAGTGACGACATTTAAGGCATTCTCACATTAAACATTAAATCCTAGTTAGTATCGCAATTATAGTTGATAATCAAATTTAGAACAATCAAATTGTTTGTATTTCCTGTATAGTTAAAAAGTGTAAGCTTAAATGCGAATAATAATTTTATATTTATTACCTGGTATTATAATATAATTTTATATGAAAATTTATTAGGAAATCCTGAAAAGTTTTAAATTATGCTAAACAGCAAAAAATGAAAGTATTTTTATGCTGTTAAATTTGTAATATGTGTGAATTTTTATAAAAAAGAGTAATATATGCAAAAACAGACTGTAAATTGATAAAGCTCCGCCCTGCGTTGACAATTACAAAGGTTTTTTTTATAATTTGTATGGAGAATAAATTAACTATTCTCTAATTTTGGGCTCTATAGGAGGCAATATTGTATTTACCTGCAGATCTCGCCCTGTATAAAGTCCATTGAAGCCAACTTTCTTCATTTTAACACCATTTTCTCTGATTCTTTTTGAGAATTTATCAGGAAATTTATTCATAAAATCGGTACAGAACTCTTTTGTTCCATAAACAACTCCATAAGACATGTACCTTACACGACTGTGTAATGAGTCAACAAAGGACATTCTTCCCCTTTTATGGATCACTTTTTCCACCTCTTCGTGTGAAAACCCTTTCTTAACAACTTTACCTTTTTGATCTGTTACTTCTTCTCCGACATCAACAATATAGCCTCGATACCATTTTCTAGCATCTAACCATTTTTTATTGAACTCACTACGCTTCAACAACTTACTTGGTTGACAATCAGAGCTGTTAAATCTGTTTACTAAATCAACAACAGCCATTCTTGCTTGTCTACTTCCTGCATATGCAGCACCATAACTGCAATAAAGATAATCTTTTGAATCTTTAACAAGACCTGCTCTCATGGGATTTAATTCAATATATGTTGACATTGAAAAAAGTGCACCGGGATTGTTTTGTATCAGCATACTTTTATATCTTTGTCCCCAGAACACTCCGTCTCTCTGATATTTAGTGTTATGCCAGCAGGCGTAACGCTGTTTAACTGTTTTCATAAATGCAGGAGTACTATACATACGATCT
>CAYTUX010000267.1:0-6212 GCA_964441455.1 uncultured Victivallales bacterium
TAAAATTGCAAAATATTTCATAAACATCAATAATATCAGTCAGTTTGGGAGATTAAGAATTATTTTGATGAGGTATAGAGATCAAGATATCTGAATTTACCCTTTACATTTTATTTCAGGTAACGCAACGATCTTCGTTGCAGGTGTTTTCCGTAAACGCCTCTTTTTCTGAAAAATTCTATACATCACTCCTATTTCGTCCTGCCTTGATTTTTTGGTTGAGAGACAAAACATGCATTTTAACCAATAAAATTAGGATTTAAAATACATAATTATCATTCATTGGGTGATTCCGCAAGGAGGGATGAAAAATTTAGCGTGCACATAATGCTTATTGCGGAAATGTAGATTAGCCCTGCCCTTACTTTGATTCTTAAAAATTCAAAGTGAGGGCGAGGCGGTCCTACAGAAATCATTTGTAATAAACCATTTAAATTTGATTGCAGCATCCGCGTCCGTGACCCTGCCAAAAAGGGTGTTCAATCAGAAAAATAGGGTCGTCCCATTTCCCCATACAGTTTTTATTGACAGTGACAGCTCTTTATTTTATAGTTCCCGCTTGTTGTTGGAATGGTGAAACAGAATATACTAAACAACTTTTAATTTATTATGTAAAAAAAAACATCTCCTCTAAGAATAAAAAGTCTAATTGCTAGTTAGATTTACTAACAAAAACTAAAAAGGTCTTCTTGAAAAAAAACTTTAATAATTTTCCATTTGCTCCTAAAAAATGGCCTTTCTTTTATGGTTGGGCAATTCTTGTCTTGAGTTCGATTGGAATTCTAATGAGCATGCCTGGACAAACAATGGGGGTATCTGCTTTTACTGAACACTTAATAAAAGCATTGGGTATATCTCGTTCTCAATTGGCTTTAGCATATATGTTTGGAACATTGACAAGTTCATTTTTATTACCATACGCCGGCAAAGTTTATGACAAAGCAGGTGCCAGAGTTATGGCTTTTACTGCTTCTGTCGGAATGGGATTAACTCTTGTAATGTTGAGTTTTTCTGATAAATTTGCTGCCGGACTTAGCCCCTTTAGTGTAATTGTGATGATGTTTTTCGGCTTTCTTATGTTGAGGTTCTGGGGGCAGGGTGTCCTTACTCTGAGTTGTCGTAATATGTTGGTGAAGTGGTTTGAGCATAAACGCGGGCTGGTCACCGGCTTGAGTGCACCATTTGTCTCTTTGGGATTTTCTGCTACTCCAATAGCTTTAAATTATTTAATTAATAAACATGGTTGGCAAAATACCTGGTTGATTCTCGGTATGATTTCAATTTTAGTTATTAGTTTGATGATACTTGTTTTTTTTCGTGACAATCCGGAAGATTGTGGTTTGCTGCCGGATGGAGTTCATGCGGATGATACTGCTGCTAAAAAAGAATCCGGCGTTATTCGACAATATACTGCTGCTGAGGCAAGAAGAACTTTCCCTTTCTGGATAATTGGTTTGACTCTTGCTCTTAGCGGATTTTGTTTTACAGCAGTTCCATTTCATATTGTTTCAATCTTCAAACTGGCAGGTATGAGCAAAACAGTAGCGTTTTCCATTTTCTTTTATTCAACTTGTATATCAATTTGCATAAACCTTATTTTCGGATATATTTCTGACAAAATAAATATTAAATATCTGCTTTATATCATGTTGACAGGTTTGACCATAAGTACGCTATCTCTGGCTTTTCTGGCACCAGGTTTTACTTTTGTCACTATGATTATCGGAATGGGGCTTGGTTCCGGTTTATATGGTATTTTGACCAATGTTCCATTTGCCCGTTTCTATGGACGCACCCATATTGGTGCAATCAATGGTTTTGTTATGAGTATGATGGTTTTTTCCAGTGCAATTGGTCCGTGGTTTTTCAGTACAATTCTCGACTTTACCGGCAGTTATCGCTATGCAGCTCTAATATGCACCGCAGTTGCGATTATTCTTCTGATATGTTCATTTAAAGTAAAAAATCCGCAGATTTCACAGATGAACGCAGAGTAAAAAAAAGTTTTTCAAGTTAAAACGCAACGATGCTCATTACAAGTGATGGAGGGACGCCGTTCCAGTCGTGCGTAAGATTAATATTAACTTTTCTCTGAAAACCCCTCGCTCACTGAAAAATTTTATACATCATTACTGTAGATCTCTTTTCTTGACTCTATTATTCGCATTTAAGCTTACACTTTTTATTTTTCGGTAATATTAAGGAAAACATATTGGACAAAAGTGATGTTTTCTGTTATTTTTTAAAAATGATATTTTATTAAAGAAAAAGGAAATTTAAATGAGAATAAAATCGTTTGCGGCTTTGCGTCCACAAAAAGGTACCGAGAAGGATGTTGCATCAGTTCCATATGATGTAGTTAATACTGCGGAAGCTATTGAATTGTCAAAGGATAATCCGAAGAGTTTCCTGCACATAGTTCGTCCGGAAATTGATTTGCCATTGGATACTTATATATATTCTGATGCAGTTTATGATAAACTTGCAGAGAACTTTAAGGAATTCATAGCTAATAAGACTCTTGTTAGAGAGAGTTCTCCATGTTTGTATGTTTACAAACAGAAGATGGGCGAACATGAGCAGAGAGGTATTGTTGCCTGCTGCAATGTTGAGGATTATGAGAATGGACTTATTTTGCGTCATGAGAAAACGCGGCAGGATAAAGAAGACGATCGGACTAGACATGTTGAAACTATCAAAGCCAATACAGGTCCTGTTTTTCTGACTTATAAAGAGCAGGATGCTATTGATGCTGAAGTTGCTGAGATTGAGAAAACAGAGCCATTGTTCGACTTCATTGCAGCAGATGGCATTGGACATAAAGTCTGGAAGGTTGAAGATACTTCTAAGCTGGTTTCTCTGTTTGAAGCTGTGCCTGTTTTTTATGTTGCAGATGGCCATCATAGATCTGCTGCTGCAGCAAGAGCCGGGGCACAGGCAAAAGCTAAAAATCCAAATCACAATGGTAAAGAGGAATATAATTGGTATGAGGCTGTGGTTTTTCCGGCAAATCAGTTGAAGATTCTTCCATATAACCGAGTTGTAAAAGACTTGAATGGTTTTTCAGAAGCAGAGTTTCTTTCAAAGGTTAGAGAGAAATTCAATGTTGTTGAAGGTGTCTCTGCAGAACCTGTTAGTGCAAATTCAATGAGTATGTATCTGGGCGGAAAATGGTATGGGCTGTTTTGGGATGATGCACCGGATGATGATCCGGTTGAAGCTCTTGATGTCAGTTATCTGACAACCAATTTACTTGTGCCAATTCTTGCGGTTGGTGATCTTCGCACGACAAAGAGGGTTGGTTTTGTTGGAGGTATTCGTGGAACGAAGGAATTGGAGAGGCGAGTTGATTCAGGAGAATGTGCTGTGGCATTTTCAATGTATGAGGTCTCTGTTGATCAGATGATGGCGATTGCAGATGCGGGGTGTATTATGCCTCCCAAGAGTACTTGGTTTGAACCGAAGTTGCGCTCCGGGTTGTTGGTGCATAGTATTCAGTAATCAATTATTGAAAACGAGTTAAGCAATAAGAGTTAAGATTTAAGAGCAGGCTTTGATTGTAATGAATAGTATGTAGATTCAATTACGAATTACAAAATACTAATTATGAATTCTAAATGCTGAAGTATTGAAAAGTTCTTACAATTCTAAAAAATAAAAACTAAACCTTAGATTTCTGGTTGAGGAGATAAACATGCTTGTCAGCCAATAAAACTAATGAGTAACTTTTTGATTTTACCTTTTTGGGTGATCCCGCAAGGCGGGATGAAAATTAATTTAAGATGACAATGGGGACATTGTCGCTCCCGTTCCTGCAAGATAATATTGTTTTGTTCTTTGGGAGCGAGAATGTCCTCATTCTCATAAAGTGCGTTTAACCAGAAAAACAGGAAAAATAACAGAAAAAACTAAATGCTAATAACTATTTTATCTTGACGATTAGACAACTAAATGGTTAACTATCAATTTGGCGGTTATTACGTATTGTTATATATGTACGAAAGGTTTTATGGGATATTTTGAAAGACATTTTATTGAGCACGAAGATGATGGTAGAGCTACGAAAAATGTTGTTTTTGCTGTTATTGCCGTTATTTTATCCATAGGTTTGCATGGTCTTTTACTGCACTATCTTGGTGACATACCATTTGCAAGCAAATCAATTGAAGAGGCTAAGAAGTTTGTAAAAAAACGTTACGAGCCTGCAGTTGTTGAACTTAAAGATATGAAACGCCCAGCCGAGATTTCTAAGGATGTTTTGAATGCAGATGATCTGGACACAACAGGTATAGGAATCGAAAGTAATATTAAGAAGTTGCAGTTTGAATCAGAAGATTCAGAGTTGATTCCATCGTTGCTTGATCCAGATGATTTGAATGATACAACAGTTGTAGCACCGGAAGAGCTTGCAAAACCAATTCCATGGAATGCCCGGCAGGAGATTTTAAAAATTGAGGATACTAAAGCAACCACACAATTGCCTGCTTTGGAGAGAATGGATATTCTGGAAGTTTATAGAATTGAAAAGGCACCGGATTTGACAATGTCAATTTCTCAAAGCGAACTGACCGATGTTTTGACCGGTGAAGATTCTGATGAGTTTTTGATTGCAGCAAAACCCGGTGCAATTAATATTGTTGCACCCAAGCCGGTCGATGCAGAAATAGAGGTTGAAAGCAAAATTGAAGAGTTGAAAGTTGAAAGCAGTATTGATAAGAAAGCTGAAAATCTTTACAAAGAGACTAGGCAGGAGATTACTGACTTAAAACCTCTTGAAGATTTGTTGACGGTGAATATGGAGACGTTTTCTCCGAGAGGTGACGACTATAAATATTTCAAACTTCAGATTAATCGAGCCTCCCCTGATATTCTACCGGAATTACCTAGTGATATTATCATTGTGCAGGATTGCTCTGCAAGTATGACTGAACAGAAACTATATTTCTGCAGACAGGCAATAACAAATTGGCTTGAGAATGTTCCAAAGCAGAATAGAATTAATGTAGCAAGTTTCAGAACAGAGGATGAGATGTGTTTTGACGGGTGGAAAGATGCTTCTTCTGACAACATAAAAGCAGCTAAGGACTTTGTAATGCAGATGAAAGCTGATGGTAATACAGACATTTATGGTTCAATTAAAAATCTTATTAATATGCCAAGAATTCCAGGTCGACCAATTATTGTTCTGGTTATATCAGATGGCTATTCCACTACAGGAGTTACAGCAAGTACTTCAATTATAGGTGAGTTTACCAGATTGAATGAAGGAAGATTTTCTGTATTCACACTTGGTACAATTAAGCTTGCCAATCAGTATCTTCTTGAACAGCTGGCTTATTGTAATAGGGGTAGTTCAACTATTGTTACCAAGGGAAGATGGGACATTCCTATAGAAATTCAGAATATATTGGAATCTGTTAAAAGACCAGTTCTTGTAGATATTAAATTGATATTTCCGGAGAATTCGGGAGTTGAAGTTTATCCTTCTATGACAGAAAATCTTTATCTTGACAGAGAGCTTGTTGTTTATGGTAGATATCCAAAGGATAAAGAGAAGTTAGTTTTTCAGGCTGTTGGAGATTCAATTGATAAATCTTGTGATATGGTATTTGACATTCCATTTGAGATAGCCTTAGCAGGCAAAGACAAGACTATTGAAGAGATATGGGCAAAGCAGAAGATTTATAGTTTGCTGGGTGAATACGCTAAGAAACCAAGTGTTGATATCATGAATCAGATTAATGATACGGCAAGAATTTACAATGTTAAGCTTCCATATCGAGGAAGATTATAAAAAAATGCGTAAATGCGTAAATTCGAAAATGGCAGGAAAGCCTCCGGCGGTGTAATTTTTTAAGGGCTAAGACTTTCTCGCACTATTTAGGGGCGACCAGCATGTCGCTTTAATGAGAAAACAATTTTAAGAGAGAGCTTAGATTTCTGGTTGAAAGTATCAACATGTATTTTAATCAATTAAATTAGAATTTTAATTATGCCTTTATTACCCAGCTACTAAAAGAAAAGTGAACGGTCAGTTTATTAAATGTTTTTATATTTAGTAGCTGGGCGGTATGAAAAAAATATTTTAAAGGCGGGGTCACCCCAGCTACTACGTTCTGGACTTTAATTTATAATTTCAGAGTAATTTATTTTCGTAATAGCTGGGCTACAAAGCAGTTGCCGATTAATAGCTTAATGTTGGTTTGCAGCAT
>CAYTUX010000268.1:0-6545 GCA_964441455.1 uncultured Victivallales bacterium
ATTTTTAACTTTATCACCCAACGGGTGATAAAAGTATAATGTAAACCCTGATTTCATTGATTTAAAAACATGTTTATTCTCTCAATCAGAAATCTAAGGGTTAGGAAATGGGAGATATGGGACTGACGGGAGTTATGTTTTGTTCTCGTTCTCATAAAGTAGTCTCAACCAGAAAAATAGGATGATTTTAAATAAATTTAAAATATTTACATTGTAATCAAAATATGAAACAATACCGCCCAATTTAAAAAAAATAATAGGATGTTTATGAATGATGATCTAAAAGGGTATGTTTCTCTGCTTTTCGGAATATTTCTCTTTAGTACAATTGAAGTTGTAAGTAAAAAAATAGGTGGAGAAATTGACCCAACATTGCTGACATTTATAAGGTTTTTCTCGACGGGAGTTGTCCTGCTAATAGCATCTATTCCTATTCTAAAAAAACGTGAAAAATCTTTGACAAAAAAAGATTATGGAATTTTTGTGCTTAATGGATTTGTGGGAATCACACTTTCTATATCTCTTTTTCATTATGCAATAAATGCTTTTGCAAATGCATCTTCTGCTGCAGTTGTATTTTGTGCTAATCCCGTTTTCGTTGTTTTGTTTGCTCCGTTAATCAATAAAACCAAGCTTGCAATGTCCTCTCTAGCGGTCGTTTTCTGTGGCTTGGTCGGTATATCTTTTTTTGTCATGGAAAATGGCAGTTTTCAAGGTTCTTCTTTGATTGCTACTATTGTTATGCTGGCATCTGCAGCACTATTTGGAATTAGTTTATGTATTACAAAAAAATATGTAAGTAATTATGGAGCAATGGTTTTTATGGGGTTCTCCGCTCTGTTTGGCTCAATGTTTCTGCTTCCGATAATTTTTGTTGTAGGACCGGCTGAGTGCTGGCAATCTTTTGTTCCTCGTTGGATACCAATTATGTATGTCTCTCTCATCGGTACAGCAGCTGCATATTTTCTATATTATTATGGTTTAAGTAAAACTTCTTTAGTCAGTGGCTCAATGACATTTTTTCTGAAGCCGATTATTGCAACCATATTAGCTCTTATATTTTTGCCAACGGAAACGATAAATATCTTTACAATTTTAGGAACTATTTTTATATTATCAGCAGTTGGAACTGATATGGATATGAAAATTAAAGCTCAAAAAAAACGAGGATAAAATGGCGTTAAATATTGTAGAAAAGATAGATAAATCAGTAAAAATCAATCATGTTTTGGCTAGTGTGTCGGATAAAACAGGCTTGGAAGATCTTATACCTAAACTAGTTGAGATAAATCCTGATGTGAAAATATATTCAACAGGTGGTACATATGCGAAAATTCAAGATATACTTGGCGAGACGGCAGAAAAGAATCTGGTCGCAGTTTCTGATTTCACAGGACAGCCTGAAATGCAGGGTGGACTTGTTAAAACTTTAGACTTTAAAATATATCTTGGGCTTTTGAGTGAAACATATAACCCGGCACATCAAAAGGATCTCAAGCGCCTTGATGCAATTGCAATCGATATGGTTATTGTTAACTTATATCCTTTCAAAGAAACTGTTGCTAAGGAAAATGTAACTCCTGAAATGGCAAGAACAAATATTGATATTGGCGGTCCATGTATGGTAAGAGCATCTGCAAAAAATTATCTGCGGGTGGCTTCTGTTACTGATCCGGATGACTATAAATCAATTGTTGATGAATTGAAAAGCAACGCAGGAGAGATTTCATTAGCTAAACGATTTGAATTGTCTGGAAAAGCTTTTAAGCACACAGCAGAATACGACTCGGCAATTGCAAAATATTTTGCATGCATTGAATATCAGGATGTTGAAAACTGTTACAATTCTTAGATTAAAAATGAAAAACCCCATACATATAATTATTTCTACTCATACGACAAGACACTTAAGAACTGTTCTGACATCTGTGGCAAATCAGACAGTATTCCCTGCGTCTGTATCTGTAACATGTGATGTGGATAATCCCGAGATAGAGGCAATTGTGCAGGATGTGGCAAATGAATATAATAAAATTTTTTTCTATACTGCAAGACAAAGTCATGGAATTATGCGTCTTTCTCAAATAAGAAATAATGCAGTAAGAACTCTCGAAAAGTTTGGTATAAACGATGGTTTGTTGCTATTCTTCGATGGTGATATATTTCTGCTGCCAAATGTTGTTGAGTTGTATCAAACTTTTAGTGATAAGCCAAATCTCTTCCATGGAAATAGAATTATGCTTACGCAGAATGAAACTAAATATCTCGAAAAATTGGAAGAAACAAATAGATATTTTCCCATCTCACACAACGATAAAAGATTCGCAGAACTTGAAAAGATTGAAAAAAAGCTTCATAAACATGATCTGCTGCGAAAATTTAAATTAATCAAGGCTGGCAAACCAACTGTTTTAGGTGCACATTTTGGATTTTCATTTGAGCTTTACAAAGCCATTAATGGTAGTGATGAAGAGTATGAGGGATACGGGTGTGAAGATGATGACCTTGCAAGAAGAGCACTAAAGATGAAAGCAATTTCATCTATTGTCACCTCTTCGGTTTTAGTCTATCACCTGTATCATGAAAGCAAAGCTGCAGTTAAATGGAAGGATAACCCGGGTGTAAAAAGATTTCTTGGCAAACCATGGAAACCATATTGCAAACACGGACTAGATAACCCATTACCTCAAAATCCGCTCAAACAACTGAAAATTAAGCCAATTACGAATGACTAATGAGGAATTTCGGTGTGCTGGCTTAGTTCCACCATTCAATCAGACATATTAACGTCGTAATTTGCAATTCATAGTTGATTCTCCGTAATTCGTAATTAGTAATTAGTAATTGATTCTCTTTGCGGAACGACAAGTACGGGGCAGTGAGCTTTACGAACAATCTGTTTTATTGCACTACCCAGCCATGAGCTCTGGAAAGCAGAGCGAGTTGCTTTGCCTATGATCAGCATGTCGATATTATATTCTTCTGCAAATTCTAAAATAGCCATATAGTCTTTTCCTACCTTTACATTAACTTGAAGATTAATATTTTCAGGAAGTTTTGAGATATAGCTGTCTTTGATTTTTTCGTCAACATCATGTTTTGCTTTCACATCCACATTTTCATCAACTTCATATATATAAGTTTTCCAGTATTGAGCATCAGGTTCCGGGATTGTATGCAGAAGGTGTATGACATCCAATTTAAATGCTTTTGCAATAGAGATTGTAACATCAAAAGCATTATTTGCATCATCTGCAAAATCTGTGCAGAACAGGATTTTCTGAATATTTGTGTTGAACTCTTTTTTCATTCTAATTCCTTTATTATATTTTGGTTCTGTCAAAAGTTGCAAGTTGTGCCTGCACTCAATTCGTTGTAAATCAAGTGGATATAGATCCCGCCTTGCGGGACTAGCAAAGCTAGCTGTCTTATCCCCTCTTTTTTCCGCTCATAGGGCGGACGCTATATGTTTTCCAATCAATGTTAGTCGCGAGGAATGTAGCGTCCGTTCTATGAACGGCAATGTTTTTCATAAAACTTTTTACAGTACCTGCTGCAGCCGGTCTCAGCAGGGACCGGAACTTTTTTTTTCCGAGCCGAAGCGACTCGGCTACAATTAGCGATCCTCAAGACAACATTCATCTTGCCGGCTCACATCTGCAGCCGGTCTCAGCAGAGATCGGAACCTTTTTTTTCCGAGCCGAAGCGACTCGGCTACAATTAGCGATTCTCAAGACAACATTCATCTTGCCGGTTCACATCTGCAGCCGGTCTCAGCAGAGACCGGAACTAATCACCATATTAAACCCTGTTTTTATGGTTAATTGTTTTAGGCAGGGGTGAAGCACCCCGCCCTACAGCTGCTGATGCTGCAAACAACGCTGAACAATTGATCTGCAGTTGTTTTGTAGGGTCGCCTCGCCACCACTTTGCTAATAAATCAAAGTGATAGCGGGACTAACTATACATTTTTAAAATTCATCTTCAGTTGCGAGTAATGTAGAGTCCGTTCTTTGAGCGGATTTATTTGGTAGCACAACGTAGGCCACTGCGTTGCTTTAGACACACAACCAAAGGGAAGTGAGGCTGGAGCCTGCGACAGCAATGGAACGAAGTGTAATGGCCTACCTAAAGCCTCTCTTAAGCTTCGCTACGAGTCCTATGTTGTATGCATTTCATACTTGCAACGAAGATCTTTGCGTTACTATCTAATCATCTAACGTCCTAACTCTCTAACCAACCCTTAGTTGACCACTCTGGGAAGCCATAATGCAATCTGCGGGAAAATCATCAATATTGCAGCAGCAACAATGAGCATTAAAAGAAACGGCATTGATCCTTTAAAAACTGTTTGCAAAGAGATATCTCTATGAATGCCGCTAACCACATACGCATTAACACCTACCGGAGGAGTTATCACTCCCATTTGGGTGACTAGAACAACCATTACACCAAACCATATCATATCGTATCCTAGAGTAGGTATGACATTTTCAAAGATTGGTATTGTCAGCAAGATTAAAGCAAGAGCATCAATAAAGCAGCCGGCAATAAGAAAGAACAAAATAATACCCGTCATAATGCACCAGTTGGGAAGAGTTAAATGAACAATCCAATCAGCCATTGAAGTTGTTATTTCACTGGTTGCCAGGAATCTTGACAGCACTCCCGCTCCGGCTACAATTGTCAAAACCATACAGGATGTTCTGATTGTTTCACCAACCGCTTTCTTAAATGCCTTAAAAGTAAGTTGTTTTTGACATAATGCAATTATTATGCTTCCTGCCGCACCAATTCCGGCGGCACTGGTAGGGGAGAAGAAACCAGCAAACATTCCTCCAAGAACAACTACAAAAAGAATAAGGGTTTCAGTGATATCTTTAAGAGATATCAGGCGTTCTTTCCAGGATGATTTTGCACATGCAGGACCCAGTTCCGGTTTTCTTTTACAACTAAAGAAAATAGATAGACAGAAAAGTACAGCAATCATAATTCCGGGAATAATTCCTGCAATAAAAAGTTTACCTATAGATTCCTGAGTCATAATGCCATAGACAATAAAAACAACACTTGGGGGAATTAGCATTCCTAAAGAACCGCCCGCTGCCACAGCACCGCTGGCAAGCTCCATACTATATTTATAACGCTTCATTTCCGGCAGAGCAACTGATGACATTGTTGCTGCTGTTGCCGGACCACTTCCGCATATTGCACCAAAAATTGTACAAGCACCAACTGTTGCCATTGCCATGCCACCAGGCAGATGCCCGAGCCAACGATACGCCGATTTAAACAGACGTTTGCTGATACCGGCATGAAAAGATATCTGACCCATTAATACAAAAAGTGGAATTACAATAAAATTTGGATTTGAAAATGTGTCAAAAAATTCATTTACACCCATAGACAGAGCACTTTGAAGATTTCCATTGATCACAGCCATACCGATTGTGCCGACAATAGCCATAGCAAACCCGACAGGCATGCTGCTTACAAGCAGAATTAAAAGAATTATGCAGCCAATAACACCTATAAAAACTTCAGGACTCATAATTTTATCAGCTCCTTTTTTGGATTTATAAGATTATGTAATACTGTAAGAGCTGTTATGGCTGTTGAAATACCGATCACATAGTATAACCAGAAGATTGGAATGTTACCTGAGAACAGAGTGGAAAAACATTCATTGGTAGATAAAATTTTTGTTCCTTTCACAAAAGACCAGTATGCAATTGCAATAAAAAATATAACCGCTGCAACTCTGACAATTGTATCAACGACAAAACGACCTGTCTTCCATAATTTATGAAAGAAGTATTCTATTGCAATATGTCCTTTGCAGGCTGTCACATACGGCAGAGCAAAACCCATTGAAATGCAGCCCAATATTTTAATGATATCATTCAGTCCGGCAATTGGTTTGTTGAACACTTTGTCAACCAGAACATCATAGCACATGACAACCACAATAAGTATTAGAGCAATGCCTGATATTATCGCTAAAGTCTCAATAACCTTTTTTAATGCTTTAATATAAATTTCTATTATCTTACTCACAGTTCTCCTTCAAAATTTTATGCATCATATCATTTGGATTCAACTTTTCGCAAGCAAAAACAGAAACAATGGTTAATGACCTTAATTTTTCGGTTGGGTCATTGCATGACGGCAACATAAATCGCATGACGGCATATCCGTTGGTCGTCGACTGATGCTAAGTTGTGCAATCAACCCTAAAACTACACGTTTCATACTGTCAGATATCTTGATCCGGCGGAAGTTCAAGTGTCCCATGTTTCAGACTTTTGTACTACAACCCCTCATGTTGCCATTTCGCTACGCTACATTGCTTTAGGCATGCTAAAGCCTCACTTCGTGTCTTGTTTTTTTTGATCGTTTTTTATTTTGGACATTTATAACTGTTAATTATCAATAATTTATAAGACCATTTTTAACTTGTCAACTTTTCATGATAATGAGGACATTCGTTACACTGTCCGAGCCCATTTCCCTCACACTCGGCTACAGGGTGTGGGGCAATCTGC
>CAYTUX010000269.1:0-4853 GCA_964441455.1 uncultured Victivallales bacterium
TTATACGAACATTCGCAATATACGGAGTCTCAATCATGAGAAAGTGGAAAATTGGGGTAAAATGATTCGTAATACCCCTTTAATATTGTGGTTATACGAATATTCGCATAGTATGATATTGAAAGGAATTAAGTATGCAAACTGTTGATTATGAAAAGTATATAGTTGAAAATAATTTTGTCGAAGCATCCAAAAGTAGATATTATTCAGCTTGGCTTAAAAAGTTTTTGAACTTAAATCTGTCAAATCAATTAAATTTAGAGGAAAAAGTTCGACAATTTACTGAATATCTTGCTGCTGAAAATCGTTTTGAATCTTGGCAACTGAATCAGGCTAGGCATGCAATTGAACTGTATTTGGGAATGTTTCCTCAACAGGTTGATGATTTAGAACTGGAAAACATTAACAGTTTTGCAGATGTTGAGAACAAGCTACGAATTGTTTTACGTCTGAAGCATTATTCATATAAAACAGAGCAAACTTATTTTGACTGGTGCAGAAGGTATTATCAATATTGCCAGAAGGAAGAGATTGACTTTAAAAGTTCGCAGTCTGTGAAGAATTATCTCACTTATCTGGCTGTCAGACGTAAGGTTGCAGGTGCAACACAGAGTCAGGCTTTTAATTCTATTCTGTTTATGTTTCGGTTTGTGCTGAAAGAGGAAATTGACGATATACGCGGAGCTGTTAGGTCAAAAAGAAAACGGAATTTGCCGGCTGTTTTAAGTGTTGATGAAATTAAGCTTTTGTTTAAGCAGGTTGAAGGTTCAAAGAGAATGATGCTTGAGCTGATTTATGGTACTGGTTTGAGGGTTTCTGAATTTATTAGATTAAGAGTGAAGGATATAGATTTTGACAATGATCTTGTAATAATTGTCGATGGCAAAGGTGGTAAGGATAGGGCGGTGGTCCTTCCGCAGAAGTTGAAGAAACAGCTAAGAGAACATCTTGACAAGGTTAAGGAAGTACACGAAAAAGATTTGAAGGCCGGATATGGAGAGGTCTATTTGCCACCGGCACTAAGCAGAAAATATAGCGGTGCTGCAAAAGAGTGGAAATGGCAATATGTGTTTCCATCTGGCAATTTGTCTGTTGACCCAAGAGGAGGAAAAGTGAGACGTCATCACATTTTGGATAAAACAGTTCAGGATGTAATGAGAAATGCTGTTTTGAAATCCAAGATTCCTAAAAAGGCATCAGTGCATACGTTAAGACACAGTTATGCAACACATTTATTGATGAATGGAGTTAATATCCGCCAGATACAGGAGTTGTTGGGGCATAAGAGTTTAGAGACAACAATGATTTATACCCATATATTAAAAGATCTTTCCACAAAGCCTGAGTCTCCGCTTGATATGCTGTGATTTTTATTGCTTCCCACGGGTTAACACCCGGGGCTATTTTATTACGCCCTTTCAGGGTTAACGGACACCGGGGACGTATTAGTTCCTGCCTATCAGACATTATCTTTTTTGACTCATGACTTAAGACGCATGAATAAAAAATGGTAAACGGCAAACTATTGTGTTGCTTCGCAACCGTTCTTCTATTGTTCTTTAATTTTTTTATTTGCCAGTTGTCCGCATGCAGCGGTTATGTCTGAACCTAGTGAGTAGCGTGTTGTGATAGTTGCGATGTGTGGTTTAAGCTGATTAATAAAATATTCGATTTGTTTGTCGGAAGATGGTTTGAGTTCGTGCTCGTCAGGATCCGGATTATATTTAATAATGTTTAGATGTATTGGTAGGGGAGCACACCAGTTTTTTAGTGCTTCGATGTCGGCATCTGTATCTGTTATTCCATCAATCATTAGATATTCTATAAAGATGTATCTGCTTTCCCTTTCATAGTTTTCGGTTAAGTCCAGCAAAGTTGATTTTAATTTATTCAGGTTATACTTCTTTGATATTGGTATTATGGTTTGTCTGATTTCTTCTCGTGCACAATGCAGGCTGAGTGCAAGGTTAATGTATGGAAATTGGGTTAGTAGTTCTGTTATTCCTGAAAGAATTCCAACTGTTGAGATTGTGATGTGTTGAATGCTTAGATTGAAGTATTTCGGATCGGTAAGTTTCCGGATTGCACTAAAAACTTCTTTTTGATTGTTAAGAGGCTCTCCCATTCCCATGAATACGATGTTTCTTATTTGGCGATTTTCCTTTTTAAGGAATTGGTTTGCCAGTGATATTTGATCAAGAATTTCATGTTCAGTAAGATTTCGTATAAAGCCCATGCTTCCTGTTGCACAGAATCTGCAGTTCATTGCACACCCGATTTGTGATGATATACAAAGAGAGGATCTTCCTGATTTTATACGAAGAATTACTGATTCTATATGGTGGTTGTCATAAGTTTCAAAAAGCAATTTAGTTGCTCCATCTTTGTCAGAAGAAATGGTATCTTTTATGTTTAATGTATTCCAGAGTATGAGGTTTGTGAAGTTTTCTGACTCAGGGATGGTTGTAGATATTTCTTCAGCAGTTGATGCTTTTTTTAAATATTGATTATATACATTTTTTATTATATGCGGATCGAGTTTGAGAGATTTTCTAACTTTTTCAATCTCTTTTTTATTATATATTGATGTTTTCATTCTTTTATAATGTTGTTGGGCATATCCGACCTATCGGATGGAGCAGGCATTTGCAAAGCGTAAAATTAACATTAAATGTATTTTTATATTCTATTGTATTCTATGAATGAAGTACAGTTAATAATTGAGGGAAATGGTGATTCTGTTTTATTAAATGTTTCGGTGTTTAGTTATTATGAGGCAACACGGATTCTCTGTTTTTCTGGTTGGCACTTTTGTTGCAGTTTAGTTTTGGAAAGCCATTTGGAATCCAGTTAGACCGTTAGAATGTTAGAGAGTTAGACCGTTTGCACTCCGTGGGCAGGAAAGAATTTTATTTTTTATTTCTCCTAGGGTTACGCTCTCCAGCTACTGCCTGACAAATTATATTTGTCAGGCAGTAGCTGGATCGCTCACCCTAGGCTACCTATGAAATGCCCTTTCAGGGCATGTAAATTATTATTTATTAATTATACAAGGGTTACGCTCCCGCAAGGCGGGATGAAAATTATATTTTAAAGGCGGGGTGAAGCACCCCGGCCCTACAGAAACCATTTGCAATAAAACATTTAGGTTTTATTTCAGCATTAGCAACTGTAGGGCGGGCTGCCGAAAAGGGCATTCAACCAGAAAAACATTGAATTTAGGATATAAAATCAATCAAATATTGACAAATACGGGTAACAAATGATACAAACAAGCAAAATGAAAGACAATAATCAAAATATTATTTTAGACTCAATAAGTGAGGGTGTTTTTACAGTCGATGAAGATTGGTGTATTACCTGTTTTAATAAGGCGGCTGAAAACATTACAGGCATTTCAAAAGATCAAGCTATTGGTGTTCATTGCAAAGATATATTAAAAGCCGATGTTTGTGAAAGTAAATGCACCCTTCGCGAGACTATGGAAACGGGTACTCCTATCACTAACAAAGCTGTTCATATAATAGATGCCAAAGGCAACAAAAAAACCGTTTCAATTTCAACTGCTTTATTAAAAAATTCTAAAGGCAAGGTTATTGGCGGTGTTGAAACTTTTCGAGATACCAGTAATCTGGAACAGTTACGCAAAGAGATTTTCAGCAGTTACTCCTATGAGGATATATTAAGTTGTAATCATAAAATTCAAGACATTTTTTCCATATTGCCGAATATTGCAGAAAGTAATACGACTGTATTAATTGAAGGGGAGAGCGGTACAGGTAAAGAGCTCTTTGCACGAGCACTTCATAATCTCAGCTTTCGTAAAAACAAGCCGTTTATTGCAGTAAACTGCGGTGCATTACCTGATGCATTGCTGGAATCAGAGCTGTTTGGATACAAAGCCGGTGCATTTACAGATGCAAAAAAAGATAAGCCCGGCAGATTTGAGTTGGCTCAGGGCGGCACAATATTTCTGGATGAAATTGGTGACATGTCTGCAGCAGTCCAGGTAAAACTGTTGAGAGTTTTGCAGGAAAAGACATACGAGCCCGTTGGAGGAGTTTCTACTGTAAAAGCAGATGTACGTATAATTACTGCAACAAACAAGAATCTGGAGTCGCTTGTTCATGAAGGGAAGTTTAGAGACGATTTGTATTATCGAATTAATGTTATGAAGCTTGAGCTTCCTCCTTTAAGAGAAAGAAAAGAAGATATACCATTACTTGTTGAGCACTTTATCAGTAAATTTAATAGTGTTCAAAACAAAAACATAACTTGTGCCACAAATGAGGTAATCGCTATTCTGCTGGCTTACGATTATCCGGGCAATATACGTGAACTGGAAAATATTATTGAACATTCTTTTGTTTTGTGTGAAGGAGAAGTAATAGAAGCAAAACATCTGCCTTCATCAATTCGACCGAAGTTTTCAGATGAAGTTAATTCACTTTCTTCTGAAACCACTACTTTGCAACAGATGGAAATTACCATGATCAGGCAGGCGTTATCACGCTGCGACGGCAATAAAACAGCTGCAGCTAAACAGCTTGGAATAGATAAAAGCACTCTCTTCCGAAAAATAAAAACTTTTGATCTTTGATGTTTTTGGGTTATGCTCCTGGGAACATATTTTAGCTGTCCCTCCCGATAGGCAGGCAACCAAAAGAATTTAAACGCAAAGGGCGCAAATGACGCTAAAGGCGCAAAGGAGAAGAGAAGAGACCAACAAGTCAGCAATCTCGAGAAGAGGTTTGTCCGCAGATTAACGCAGATAGGCCATTCGTTGCACTCATTGCTGTCGTGAACTCCAGCCTATCTCCCGTTGGTCGGTTCTTACGCAGATTATTAAGAAA
>CAYTUX010000270.1:0-8645 GCA_964441455.1 uncultured Victivallales bacterium
GTTCTTGAGCTACAAATTGTACACCGTGAACGGTTACAAAAATTTATTTAAAATTAAATCATAGGAAATCAGACGTAAAAAGGTGACGAATGTGTGTTGGAAGAGATAATAAACTTCTGTTTTTTTGATTCATGACATTAAAGAGTGTAAATCTGCTTTTCTTTCATTAACCATTAACCATTGACAATCAACCATTAATTAAGGTATCGTACCTGAAATTTAATTCATACTAGGGGTTCATATGGCAGAAAATACTTATAGATACATTATTACACTGATTCTTCCTGACAGAATTGGTATTTTGAAAGATATTACAACAGCAGTTGCTGATGCCGGCGGCAATATTGACGCCATTGCTCAAACTATTCTGGCAGATTATTTTACGGTAACTTTAACCGCCTCTTTTAAAGACAAGCAGAATGAAACAGAGTTGAAGCAGATTATTGGGGAGGCATTCAGTGTTGATTCTACTAGTGTTACTGTGATGGAACACAAAGCAGCAGCAATTAAAAAATCGGCAGTTAGGGTTGAAAGATATATTGTGACTTTGATGGGAAAGGATAGTCCCGGAATTATTAAAGCAATTACCACGTATTTTGCTTCAAAGAATGTTAATATTGAGGATTGGACAATTAAATATGAAAAAGATCAGGTAGTTCATATTGGAGAAGTGACAATTCCGACACAGCTGGATCTTAAACAGGTTCAGGCTGATTTTGCTGCATCAATCAGTCAGTTTGAATTGAAAGGAACTATCCAGAACGGAACTATTTTCAGAGTGACTAATGAGGTTGGTTCCATCAAACAATTTATAACCGAGGAATAATTCATGATTAGACAGACAGAAATTTTATCAACAGTCCGAATGCTTCAGGAAGAGAATCTTGATGTTAGAACTGTCACGATGGGTATTAACCTTCTTGATTGTGCCGATTCTGATATTCAAAAAACAGCCGGACGGGTAAAAGCGAAAATAATGTTAAAGGCCGGTAATCTTGTTCGGACATGTGAAGAGCTGTCAACAAAGTACGGCATTAATGTGGTTAATAAGAGACTCTCTGTTTCGCCTGCAAGTAATTTGCTGGAAGGAAAAACCAAGAAAGATGCATTGATTTTGGCTCAAGCTCTTGATGATGCAGCCGGTGCGGTTGGAATTGATCTGATAGGTGGTTTTTCCGCTTTAGTTCAGAAGGGTATAACTCCCGGTGAGCGAGTTTTGATGGAGTCTTTGCCCGAGGTTCTCAGCAAAACACGGCGACTGTGTTCTTCAATTAATGTTGCAACAACTAAAGCGGGTATAAATGTTGATGCAGTAAAAATTGTCGGTGATATTATTAAAAAAACAGCAAACTTAACAAAGTCAGATTTTGGATTTGGTGCTGCAAAACTTCTTGTTTTTGCAAATATTCCGGAAGATAATCCTTTTATGGCCGGAGCGTATATGGGGAGTGGAGAACCCGATTGTGTTATAAATGTGGGCGTCAGTGGCCCCGGAGTTGTCAAACGTGCAATTGACAGACTGCTTGAAAAATATCCGGATTCATCTCTGGATGAAATTGCTGAAGAGGTTAAGCATACAGCTTTTCGAGTTACTCGAACAGGAGAGCTTATCGGTAGAGAAGTTGCCGAGAAGCTTGGAGTACAATTTGGTGTTGTTGATCTTTCTTTGGCTCCAACGCCAAAGGTTGGGGATAGTATCGGTGAAATTTATCAGTCAATGGGCATTAAAAATATCGGTGCCCCTGGAACGACAGCTGCTGTTGCCTTGTTGAATGATGCTGTAAAAAAAGGTGGTGCTTTCGCATCAAGCTCTGTCGGTGGTCTTTCAGGTGCTTTTATTCCTGTAATGGAAGATCATGCTTTGGCAAAAGCTGTTGAAGACGGACATTTAACTCTTGAAAAGCTGGAAGCAATGACTGCTGTATGTTCAGTTGGACTTGATATGATTCTGCTGCCCGGAGATATTAAGACCGAAACAATATGCGGAATTATCATGGATGAAGCTGCGATAGGTGTTTCATCAAGAAAAACAACGGGCATAAGAGTTATACCTGTTCCCGGAAAAGTACATGGAGAATATGTTGACTTCGGCGGACTTTTTGGTGCAGGAACAATTATGTCTCCCAACTGTATGGTTGGTTCAGAAATATTTGTCAACAGAGGCGGTCATATTCCTGCTCCAATACAGAGTTTGACGAATTGACGAGCTGTGCTCATAGTTTGCTCATCATCATACAAAACAAATATAAGGAGCGTAGCGATTTCCTTTAAAATACTCCAACGGAGTATATCGTAATAGCCTAGGGTGAGCGATCCAGCTACTGCCTGACAAATTGTATTTGTCAGGCAGTAGCTGGAGAGTGTAACCCTAGGAAAAATAAAAAAATAAAATTTTTTCCTGCCCACGGAGTGCAGACGGTCTGACTCTCTAACATTCTAACCATCTAACCGGATCCCAAATGGTTTTTCAAAATTGAACTACAAAAAAAATACAACATAAAAATTAAGAAAATCTTAGGTTTCTGGTTGAGAGGATAAAGATCTGTTTGGATCAATAGAATTAGGGATTGACTTTTTGTTTTTTATCTTTTTAGGTGATCCCGCAAGGCGGGATGAAAAGTTTATGCAACATACTTATAAACAGCAGTTTATGTTGATTATTGGCTAAGCTGTTAAAATACGCTTTGCGAATTGTAACTTGGTAAGCCATTCTGGTTTTTATAAAGTAAAAAGCTCAAACTGGCTTGCAAGATTAGTCCATATTTCGTTTTAAAAGCAGTTAGATAGTATAAGTATACATCTAATTCTGCTTGCGAAGCGGAAGATGGGCTGATATCGCAAGTTGTTGTTTGAGCAAGAATGGATTTCCAAAACTAAACTGCAACAAAAGTGCCAACCAGAAAAACAGGAAAAATAAAAAAGCTTTACATAAAATACGTTATACTATATTATTATATTATATTTTTCGTTTATACAAATTTATATGTTTTTTTAACCATTCCAAACTAATTGGAGTGTAATATTATTTGTTAGTTTACGGCATTGTTTATTAATTAATTTATAAAAGGATTTTTATGGCTAAATTACCTTACAGCAACAGAATTTCATCAATTCTTCTTAATAAAGGTTTGATTTCTGAAGAAGCTTTGACTGAAGCTGAAGCACAGGCAAAGATAGAAGGAGTAAATCTTGAGCATTTATTAATTGATAAAGATCTCATTTCGCCATATGACCTTGCAATTGCTCTTTCCGGTTATTTAAAGTACCCCGTTATATCTTTAAAGAATTTTACAATGCCTGCTCAGGTTAAGGATTTTATACAAAAAGATGTTATGACAAAAAAAATGGTTGTACCATTGGCTTTGTGCGGGAAAAATCTAACTTTGGCACTTGCTGATCCATTTGATTTGATGACAATTGATGATGTTGAAGTATCAACAGGTTATAATGTTATGCCGGTTATTGGTATTGAAGAAGAGATTTCAATTTGCCTTTCCAAAATGATCACAGAGCCTACAGAGGGGCTGGATATGGAAGAACTTATGCGTTCTGAAAGTAACGTTGAAGTTCTTGAAGAAGATGCAGAAGAGCAAAGTCTTGATGATATGCTTCAAAGTGCTGAAGGAGCTCCTGTTATTCGTATGGTAAACCTTATACTTGTTGAAGCTCTAAGAACCGGAGCCAGTGATATTCATATTGATCCAATGGAGAAAAAGGTTCGTCTCCGGTATCGTATTGATGGTATGCTTGTTGAAAAACCCGGACCTCCTAAGACTCTGCAGGCTGCTGTATCATCCCGTATAAAAATTATGTCAGATCTTAATATTGCTGAACGCCGTATTCCGCAGGATGGTCGTTTTAACATTAAGGCATTAGGTAAAGAGATTGACTTGCGTGTAAGTATTTTGCCGACAATTCATGGTGAAAAGATTGTAATGCGTATTTTGGACAAAAGTTCTCTTGTTCCGGGCTTGTCTTATTTAGGCTTGGAGCCAAAGGCTGAAGAAGCTATGAAATATGGCATTGACCAGCCTCATGGTATCATTTTGGTTACAGGTCCTACCGGTAGTGGTAAAACTACAACTCTATATTCATGTCTTCAGGATTTAAATCAACCCGATGTGAATATTATCACATGTGAAGATCCGGTTGAGTATCAGTTAAAAGGTGTTAATCAAATTCAGATTAATGCAGATGTTGGTTTGAGTTTTGCAGCAGCGTTGCGTTCAATCTTGAGACAGGATCCTGATATTGTGCTTGTTGGTGAGATTCGGGATGGCGAAACTGCTCAGATGGCTATTAAAGCAGCTCTCACGGGACATCTGGTTTTAAGCACTCTTCATACTAATGATTCCGCCGGTGCTGTAACTCGTCTGATTGATATGGGTGTGGAACGTTTTATGCTTGGTTCTTCATTGGTTTTAGCTCAGGCTCAACGTCTGTACAGAAAATTGTGTCCTGCATGTAAAAAGGTTACTCAAGTTGATGCTTTAGCACTTGAATTGAACAATATACCTTCTGATATGTTTGAGGGAGTGGATATTTATGATGCGGTTGGTTGTCCTCGTTGTACAAATGGTTTTAAAGGACGAGGAGCTATTATGGAAGTTTTATTAGTGAACGATGCTATTAGAGAGGCAATTCTTAGGGGAGATAATGCCAGTCAGTTACGAGCCGCCGGGATCGCAAATGGTATGGTCAGTTTGAAACAAGCCGGACTTGAGAGAGTTAGAGATGGTATAACAAGTTTGACTGCAGCTCTTGAAGTTACAGGTGGAGATTAAGAAAGGTTTAATATAAGATTATGGCTAAAAAAGTAAAAACAGTTAATCTAAAGGGAATGAAAAGAATTCCGGGTACAAGAAAAATTATAAATGATGTTTTGCCGAGTTTTTCTCGCCAACTTTCAGCGATGCTTAATGCAGGTTTGCCTATTGTTACAGCTCTTGAAACACTCAAAGAGCAGGCAGACCATCCCTCATTTAAAGCTGTACTGCAAAATGTCCAAGACAATATTGAAAATGGTTCATCATTTTCCGAATCTTTACTAAAATTTCCTACTATTTTTGACACTCTATATATAAATATGGTAAGAAGTGGTGAACAGGGCGGACAGTTGGCTGAAACGACAGCTAGGTTGGCTTCTTTCTTGGAGGACTCTGCAAGATTGAAAAGAAAAGTTAAGTCGGCAATGATGTATCCGGTGATTGTTTTATGTCTTGCATTTGCAATTGCCATTCTATTAATTGTATTTGTTGTTCCAAAGTTTGGGGAGATGTTTCAGGATTTTGGTGCAAACTTACCCGGACCTACCCAGATGTTATTAGACCTGAGTGATTTCTTGCAGATATACGGAATTTTCGTGCTTGCCGCTATTGTTGTCGCTGTTTTTCTTTTTAAGAAATGGAAGGCAACTCCGGCCGGTGGATATAAGTTTGATGAATTTGCATTGAAAGCCCCTGTTTTTGGTATTATTATTCAGAAGGTTGCTTCAGCAAGATTTGCCCGAACATTTGCTGAACTTATGGCTAGCGGAGTTCCTATTTTAAATGCACTTGATATCGTTTCCGGTGCGACAGGTAACAAGGTTGCCGGTAAAGTTATTTTAGATGCTAAGGATGTGGTTGAAAAAGGTGAACCATTATCTGTCGCAATGTTGAAACAGACTGTTTTTCCCCTTATGCTTGTTCGGATGCTTCAGGCTGGAGAGAAAACCGGTCGTATTGAAGAGATGCTTAACAGCATTGCTGATTTTTATGAAGATGAGGTTGAAACTACTTTAGATGGTCTGACATCTTTGCTCGAACCATTATTAATGATTTTCCTTGGTCTTATTATTGGCAGTATTGTTGTTGCTATGTTTCTGCCTATCTTTAAACTTGGCGAAGTTGTCAGCGGATAAACCTCTTTTTGGAGCCGGCTGCTAGCAAAATAAAAACACTAAAGTTTAATTAAATTATTAAAATAGCTAGCAGCCGGATAGTACTAAAAAAACACATTGCCAGATTTCTTTGTTGAAAATTATAGTGCCGGAACTCATTGAAGGAAATATAAAGTGGATATAGCAGATAGAAATTAAAAACCCCAATTATCACAACGGCAGATGTAGTTCCCCATGTTGATGGTGATACAGTAAATATTTATTATGGAGCATCTGATACTGTTATTTGTCTGGCAACTGTCTCTGTTTCGCAAATTTTGGAAACTCTTTAACTGTCACTCGCTGTTTTAGTAGTGCAGATTGATTTTGCTGATTCATCTTGTTGTGCGGCAGATTCAGTTTTAAAAGTAAACAAGAAAAATAGAAAGGAAAGTCAACATGACAAAATTGGATAGAACAAAATTGGGTAGAACGGAATTGGAGATCAGCCGAATTGGATTTGGCGGGCTGTTTGTCGCCTCATTTTCGGCACAGTATGACGCGGCAAAGAAAGCGGTGAATCGAGCTCTGGAATTGGGAATCAACTACTTTGATACTGCACCTGGTTACGGCAACAGCGAGGAGGTGCTTGGTAAGGCTCTGGCGGATGTGCAGCAGCCGGTTATTGTATCCACCAAGCTTGGTGGCCGTCCGACTCCATTCCTGCCACAGGATAAAGCCTGTCTGCGTGCCAGTGTTGAGGAAAGCCTGCAGTTGCTTGGGCGCGACTGCATTGATATATTGATGGTTCATGAGCCTGATCGTCCTGGGCAGTACGACTGGTGGACGGACATGGTTAAGGTCGAGGGCCCGGTGCTGGAACTTTTTGACGAACTGAAAGAAGAAGGCAAAATACGCTACTCCGGTCTCGGAGGCACGACAACAACAACTCTGGCACACCTCTGTCGCAGCGGCAAGTTCGATGTGGTGTTGGCTGCCTACAACTACAGTCTGCTCTATCGTGAAGCTGCTAACGAAATCTTTCCGGCTGCCAAGGCGGCGGGTATGGGGATTATCGTCGGCTCCCCGCTGCAGCAGGGCGCGCTTGCAAGGCGTTATGACGAGCAAATCGCATCGCCTGAGGCTTATTGGATTTCCAAGATGCGGCGTGAGCAGTTTCAGGCATTGTATGCGTTCTGCGACGAATGCAGTATGTTCCTGCCGGAGATGGGAATCCGTTTCGTGCTGAGTAATCCGGACATTCATTGCGTGTTGATGGGAGCGAAGTCCGCAGAAGAAGTGAATCAGAACGCAGCATCCGCCCAGGCCGGTCCGTTGCCGGAAGACATGCTTGCACGTTTGGAAGAGATTGCGCAGATGTTGCCTTACCGCCCATCCGGAGAGCCTTTCGGAATTGGATGGTTGCTGGGCAATCCCGCAGGGTATAAGGGTCAAGGTGAAGCCTGATAGGAAATAAACTCTGTGATTCTTTGCGAGAAAATAAATAACTTTGCACTTCTGTGCAAGAAAGGAAATTAATGAAAGCTGCAATTGTTGAAAGTGCTGGAAAAATAGTGGTTAAGGAACTACCCGAACCGGAAATGGGTGACTATGAGGCTCGCTGCGATATGCTCTTCGGTGCGGTTTGTGCCGGAACTGACTCGCATCTGCTACACAATCACCCGCCGTTCTGTTATTGGATGAACGCACCATTTATTCTCGGACACGAAAGCATTGGTCGCGTGATTAAAGTCGGTGCCAAGGTCCGCAATCTCAAATCTGGAGACATGGTTACCCGCGTGGGCTGTCCGCCTGTCGGGGGAGTCGGTTGCGGGTGGGGTGGTTTTGCCGAGATCGGCATCGCCGTCGACTGGCGCGCCATGCAGGAAGATGGCGTGGACGGCTGGCAGGATAAGACTGTAAATCAGATACTGCCTGCGGATATCGATCCGATAGCGGGAACCTTGTTCATTACCTGGCGCGAGACACTCAGCTATATGACACGCATGGGGGTCAAACCAGGCGTTTCGGTTCTGGTTATTGGCTCCGGCGGTAACGGTCTGTCTTTTGTCAGCCATGCCCGTAATCTAGGTGCATCTAAAGTGACTCTGGTAGGCTCGGCAAAGCGGGTTTCCGAAGGTTCGTTGGCCGGGGCGACGGAGGTGGTCGACTACACCGCTGAGAATTGCTGGAATCAGGTTCAAGATGCAGCCCCCGATGGATATGATTTTGTTATAGACGCAGTCGGAAAAGCCGAGATGGTAGCATCCGCACAAAATTCTCTGAAAGCAGGGGGTACCATCGGTATCTATGGTCTGGACGAGTGTGGCAAGATCAATTTGGTTCCTGATAAAACATTTACTTTCTATGGTGGCGGGTACGATGAAGCCGAGGCACATGAGGCGGTGATTAGCTTCTATCGTGCCGGCAAACTCAATCCTGCAGTCTGGATCGACCGCAAACAAATCTTTGCTCTGATTGATATTGGAAAAGCGTTTGAAGCGGTGCAGAACAGGACTCTGGTCAAACCTTTAGTTCGGCTGCGGTAATATGAAAAAAAATTTTTTGGTGGTCGATGAACGAAAAATATGGCGTAATGCAATGACTTGACCGGAAAAATGAAAGAAAAAAAGATTTTTAGTGTTTTTTTGTTGACAAAATATTTCATCGAGTAATAATAGGTGTTACACACATTCGTCACCCTTTCACTCTAATTTCTCAGGTATTATTGGCGAACATTTAAAATCTGGGTCAATGAATACATTTGAGTCAATTCCCAAGGCTG
>CAYTUX010000271.1:0-5214 GCA_964441455.1 uncultured Victivallales bacterium
ATTTAACCTGAATTATTCATAAAACTTCTACTGCGATAACGTATAGCACTTAATCTCAAAGATTTAGCTTAAATAATAATTTTGATTTATGTTTATAAATCCCGCATTGCGGGACTAGCAAAGCCAGCCTATTATTTTTCGCTATCTCATTGATCGCAAGCACTCTACGTTATCTCGTAACGAAATGTATGAATAAATCAAGTTTTAATTCGAAAATTGTAATCCTTTAATCAAAATTGTGTTTTCTAACTTTTTGATAAACAATTGTTCATCATCTGCATTTGCAATCCAAGGAATAGAAAACGACCTTATTAAATCTAATGTTTTTTCTTCGCTCTCTGTGTGTAGCTTACCAACAACAATTATCGGAACTCTAGATTTAGAGCGTTTCTTCTTCATAAAACTCATAAGAGAGCCTTTTGTTAAACTCAACTCTCTTAATTCTATAAAAATTGTATCATATTCGTCAATACTAATGTCATCAATATTACATCCACTCTTACGTTCAAATCCGTAATTATACTTTGAAAGAACATATTCCAAACGTGACTCCAAATCATCATCTTTCCCGATAAATAAAACATTGATTTTTTCGGAAACCGGAATTTCAACTGTTGCAGATGTTCCGTTTTTCGAATCATGTGGAGGACTCACAATTCGTATTGAACCGCCATGCATCTCAACAATCTCCTTAGATATTGCCAGCCCTAAACCGGATCCGACAGCCTGTTCTCCAACTGTAACATATCTCTCTAATACTTTGTCAATATATTCCGGTGGAATCCCAATCCCTGTATCAGTTACATTTAAACGTGCATAATTGATTCCATCTCTCTCAACTTCATCAACCGTTGCAATAATTCTACCATAATCAGGTGTAAACTTTACTGCATTATTAATAAGATTAATAACCACTCGCTCAATCTTAGGTATATCAATAAATACAAAAGAACTATTGGAATATTCATAATATTTCAACTCTATATGTTTCTGCTCGGCCTGAACTCTCAATGATTTGACTGATGATTCAACCAAAGAATTAAAAGTAATCTTTATTTTGTTAAGACTCAATGATTCGCTCTCCATCTTACGTAAATCCAAAATGTCATCAACAGTACTTTTTAAACGTAAAGAGTCACTCTTTAACATAGTCAGATATTTCTTTACCGGATCAGTTAATGGACCTGTAACCCCTCTAAGCATATTTTCAACTGCATATATCATTGAAGTCAAAGGCGTTCTCAGTTCGTGTGAAACGTTGGATATGAAAGCAGTTTTTGCCTCCGCATGATTTTCCAGACGTTTAACTGCATTTTCTAATGCAGTTTGTGCACTTTTTCTTATGGTAATATCTCTGATAAAAAAACATAAACATCTGTCTCCCTGCAGTGATATAGCATTAACTGCAATCTCTGCCGGAAAAGTTGAAAGATCCTTTCTAACACAAAAACCTTCTATAAGTGTATATTTCTCACTATCAAGATTATACCTGATATTTGCAAGCAGATTCTCACTAGCTCCTGCAATAATTTTCAGAACTCTCTTTCCTAATATTTCAGATTTATCATACTGTAGAAAATCCAATGCCCTCCCATTAAATTCCTGAATTCTGCCTGTTCTATAATCGGTAACAAGAACTGCATCATAAATAGCTTGAAGCAGACTGTCATAATCACACGTACAGCAATTTTCAACTCGAGCACCGGGGATTCTTCTTTTCTTGACGGCATTTGCTCGATTAGTGTCGGCAATATTAGATGTAATCTTGGGATCAACATCTATTCTCATAGTCTTCGAGGAAATATTCTTTACTTTCATTTAAAACCTATATAAAATTTATACAATATATTTACTAAAGTTATATTATGCATAATTTCCAAAAAAATAACAACAAAAAACGTGGACGTTTTGCTCCAAGTCCCACGGGAGCTCTACATTTAGGAAATGCAAGAACATTTCTCTTGACATGGTTGTCAATTAAAAGCCAAGGGGGAGAAATTGTTCTGCGTATTGAAGACCTTGATCATCCCAAAGTAAAGCCCGATACAATTGAAGAAGCTGTCAATGATTTAAAGTGGCTTGGCTTAACTTGGGACGAAGGCTTCTCAACAAATATACAACCATACTCTCCATATATTCAAAACCAGAGAACTGAAGTATATAAAAAAGCATTAAATAAACTTGTGGAAAAAAAGTTGATATACCCCTGTGTATGCAGTAGAAAAGAGATAGAAGAGTCCCAAAGTGCTCCGCACGCCGGAGAGTCTCCTAAATATTTTGGAGAATGCAAAGGCAAATTTAAAACTTGGAAAGAAGCCTCGGCAAATCTGCCGGAAAACAGAATGCCAATATGGAGATTCAAAAGCTCCAACAAAAATATATGTTTCGATGATGGGTTTATGGGAAAACAGACTTTTAACAACTCTCAACTTTTTGGAGATTTTTCAATTGCAAGACACCAGTATGGTGCAGGATATATGTTAGCTGTTGTAGTTGATGATGCTCTTATGAATATAACTGAAGTTGTAAGGGGTAACGACTTGCTCGATTCAACCCCAAGACAGCTGGAAATATATAATGCTCTTAATCTAAATCCTCCAAAATTTATTCATGTTCCACTTGTGGTCGCTCCAGACGGAAGAAGACTTGCCAAAAGACATGGCGATACAAGAATTTCAGCCCTTCGAAATGCTGATAACTCTCCTGAAAAAATTATAGGCTTGCTTGCATACTGGTGCGGTTGGGCAGAATTTGGCGAAAAACTGACACCTCAAGAATTACTCTCAAAATTTTCTTGGTCAACATTGAAACCTGAAAAAGCTATCCTAACACAACAGATTAAATCATACCTGAATATCAAATAATTAAGAGCTATTAGTAATCTAACACATAAAACCAAATTGTTTTCTTGTTCAAAAAGATAATTTGTTTTTATATTACCGGGTAATATAATGTAATTTCAGATTCTCTTTAAAAAATGTTTTTCCGTGTTGAGTCCTTAGTTATTATGAAAAGTTTTTTTAACCCAAATCAATATAATGTTCTTAATCCATTTTTTATCTTTCTCTGTGTTCTCCGGCAACGCACAGGCAGGTAGGAAGGTGTTTTTGGTTGGGAGGGGGGCATTAACCCGAATGTTTTACGAAGATTAAAATGCATACACATCATCAGCATCTCATAAAATATGCAGGTTAATCATATGTATTGGTGTTGTTTACCAGATATTTATCTACTACAATTCGGCTAGGATGGTATTATTTAAAAAAAAGAAGTTTTTTTAAGAAAAAGGTTGATTTGTTATTTTGATTTGTGTATATTTCGCTACGTTTCTTACATAAACTTATTTTGGCTGCATAGCTCAGTTGGTTAGAGCATCGGAATCATAATCCGAGTGTCCGGGGTTCGAGTCCCTGTGCAGCCACCATTTTATTTTAAAATTCCCAGAAGTCAACGACCTGTTCGAGTATATAGTGAGACAAATTCGCTGCAGCATCCGGAAGAGCTTGATTTTTGGCTTGAACCATATCACCTGTTGGAGTGAACTTATGTTCACCTATCGCACTTGAGGTCATAATAACTTTACCATTGGAACTTCTTGTAAACGTAAATTGAGCAGTTAATGTAAGTCTATATTCACTGACAGTTTTTTCATTTCCCTCAAGATACCGAACCGGTGCAAGTTCATATTCAACAATTGTAACCTTCAAAATTGTATCTGCCAGTTGCTCATCTGAAATTTTCAAACTTCCATCTTCCTGTATTCTTGTAAGAATAGCCTGCGTAACATAGTTCTCAATATTAATCTCTTTTGTTTTGTTTATACATATTGGTACATAAACAGTTTTAATATCGTTTGGAAGACTTGAACCAAGCTTATAAGATGTGCATGAGGTTAGCATTAACAATGTTGTCAATGTGAAAGCTATCTTTAAAATTTGTCTATTCATATTTGTTCTTTCTTTACTTATAAAATCATTTCTAATTGTTTCTATTTGAGAATATTTATATCAATGATCAATTGTTTTTTTCAGCTGATTAATCCTTTTTTTTGCATTGGCAGTATATTTAGAGTCAGGGAAGCTGTCAATAAATAAATTATAAGCAATAATTGCTGCTCCCTTTTTATTCTGATTGTCATAGAAAACAGCAATTTCGTAATTCATCTCTGCAAGGGATTCTTTTGAACTCGTGTAGATTTTTTTTGCTTCATCAAAATTTTCGTTTGTTGGATAGTCTCTAATGAATTCAGCCGCAGCTTCCATTGCCGTAAGATATATCTGCTGATCTCTTTTATATCTTTTTGTCAACTCAAAAAGGCAGGAAAGTCTTCTGAATTTAGC
Organism: uncultured Victivallales bacterium; assembly: GCA_964441455.1. Lineage (GTDB taxonomy): Bacteria > Verrucomicrobiota > Kiritimatiellia > JAQICX01 > JAQICX01 > JAQICX01. Next base: position 4,341 of record CAYTUX010000271.1, read on the forward strand.
TTCAGGAATATGCTTTGAAGCAGGAAATTGCTGCATAAGCAGTTCGTATCCTGCAATTGCACTTTCATAGTCACCATGATCTTCTTCCAGCATACAAGAGTATAGTTCTGCCAAAGGTGCCTGATCCCAATTTGGTGCATTTTGAACAATTTGATTGTATAGTTCTATTGAAAGACCTTTATTGTTTCCCATCGGTATTCCAAGAAATCTTCTCTTTGAAGTTCGTATGTGGTTTGCAATTGCCATCTGGTGCTGTATTGCAATATCATATGGGAATTTATTAGGATAGTAGTTAATGAGATATTGAAATTCATTAAAGGCTCGTTCGTATTTTTTAGTCTTTTCAAACTCCAGGGCAATCGCCAGTTGAGCTTCCGGAGCAAAAGTTGATGAAGGCCATGTATGAATTAAATCATTAAATTCATTTATTGCTGCTTTGCTTTTTCCTTTCTCAAGTAGCAATGTGGCATAGTCAAACTGTTCTTTTGGGGTATCCTTTCGTGCTCTGTGAAAAAATGAAGGTAGTTTTTGTTTTATTGCAACCGGTCCATCATCAAAAACAATTTCTGATTCCTCTGCATAGTTTTGGTCAGGTCCTTGTGCATAAATGGCTGGGCTGACAAATACTGTCATCAAAAATATAATTGCAAGTCGTAATGTGAATTTCATAATAATCTGGTTTCTCCGTAAAATTTTTAATATTTTAAGTATATTAAACTACATTGTTATTTCTAGCAAGTTTATTTGTTAATAAATCTAAAATACCCTGTTTTTTCGGTTGGATACCCTTTTTGGCGGGGTCACGGATCCCGACCCTACAGTTTAGGATGCTGCAATCAAAGCTAAATGGTTGATTGCAAATGTTTTCTGTAGG
>CAYTUX010000272.1:0-13147 GCA_964441455.1 uncultured Victivallales bacterium
ATCTACGGCAAAATGGCAACTGCCGTTTTTAGGTTAAAAGAGCAAATGAATAAATCGAAGTAATTGGATGAGGCGATAAAACAAAACCTTGAAAAAACAGGATTTACGATATGAGTACAGACGACATTAGATGGCAGCAACGCTTTCAGAATTTCTTAAAAGCTTTCGCACTGTTGAAAGCGGCAGTTGAACAATATCAGGAAAAAGGCTTATCAGAACTAGAAGAACAAGGTTTAATTCAACGCTTTGAGTTTACCCACGACTAGCATGGAACGTAATCAAAGATTATTTTGAACACCAAGGCAATACAAGTATCACAGGTTCTCGTGATGCCACACGTGAGGCATTTAATAAGGGCTTGGTGGAAGACGGGGAAGGTTGGATGAATATGATAAAGAGCCGCAACCAGTCTTTGCATACTTACAATGAAGGCAAGGCAAAAGAACTTGTAAATAATATTATCCAAAGTTATTTCGATTTGTTTGCAGCCTTCAAAATCAAAATGATTGCTTTAATTGATAAATAAAAAATGTTCGGACTGAAACAAAAACATATAGATGTTATCAACCAATGTTTTGCTCAATACCCGCACATTGAGCAAGTCATTATCTATGGTTCACGGGCAAAAGGCAACTGCAAAAACGGCTCTGACATTGATTTGACAATCATTGGCGACTTGGATTACAACAGTTTGCTCAAATTAGAAAATCAATTAGATGACTTGCTACTGCCCTATAAAATTGACATATCGCTCAAACACAAAATCAACAACCCTGATTTGGTGGCTCATATTGAAAGGGTAGGAAAAGTGTTTTATTAGAAAAAGAAAAGGAAACGGCGGTTAAGATGAAAAATCAACAGACAACAACTAATATTAAAATTCCAAGTAAAAATTTGAAGATTCTAAAAAAACATTTTTCACATTGTTTTAACAAAGAAGGTAATTTTGACTTTGAAAAGTTAAAACAAGAATTTTCAAAAAGTGAAGAAATTGATTTTTCTAACGAAAGCTACGGAATGGATTGGCTTGGGAAAAACTATGCCAGACTCCTTGCAAGTGATGAAGCAACAACACTTTTAAAAGAAAATGAAGATTGGAATAAAAAAAATCAGAAATCAGGAAATCTGCTTATCAAAGGGGATAATTTAGAAGTTTTGAAACATCTTTCTAATGCTTATTATGAAAAAATAAAAATGATTTATATTGATCCTCCTTATAATACAGGAGGAGATGGTTTTGTTTATGAAGACGATAGAAAATTTAGTGTAGAAGAACTTTCAAAATTAGCTGGAATTGATGAAGAAAAAGCAAAGAGAATTTTAGAATTTACTCAAAGCAAAAGTAATTCTCATTCTGCATGGCTTACTTTTATGTATCCTCGTTTGTATATTGCAAAACAATTACTCAAAGATGATGGAGTGATTTTTGTTTCTATTGATGATAATGAAGTCGCACAATTAAGACTTTTATTGGATGAGATTTTTGGTGAAGAGAATTTTGTGGGAGAATTTGTTTGGAGAAAAACTGATAATCAGGCGAACATAGGCGATTTAGCCAGAGTAAAAGAATATATTGTTGCTTTTAGAAAAACTGGACTTTCTTTTGGATTAAATAAAATGAATTTATCAGAAAAAGCAAAAAAAGAGTATAGGTATAAAGATGAAAAAGGAAAATTTAGGAGATCAATTTTATTAGACAAAACAAGAGGACGCCACAATTATGATATAAAAACTCCTCAAGGGAAATTACTTTCAGGACCATGGATGGTAAAAAAAGAAAAATTCATTGAATTAGAAAGAAATAAAGGAATTTATTGGACATCCGGAGGAGATCAACAACCATATGGGAAATTATATTTAGAAGACAGTCAAGGACAAATTTCTAGTGATTGGTTAGGTATTGAATTTGGTACAAACCAAAGAGGTAGTTTAGAGGTAGAAAAGCTTTTTAATAAAAGAATTTTTGATTTTCCTAAGCCAACTTCTTTAATCAAACATTTTATTAAAATAGGATCTAATAAAGACGACATAATCCTCGACTTTTTCGCAGGGTCCGGCACAACAGGCGATGCAGTGATGCAGCTTAATGCAGAAGACACTTCGACAGGCTCATTGTCCGGTAATCGTAAATTTATATTGGTTCAACTTCCAGAGAAGATTAATCCAAATAAAGACAAGATTGCTTATGATTTTGTAAAAAATGAATTGAAAATAGCGGAACCAACGATTTTTGAGATTACAAAAGAAAGACTGATAAGAGCAGGAAAAAAAATACAGGATGACCAAAAAGAGAAAACAGATCTATTCACGAAAGAAACTAAACAAGATTTTGGATTTAAAATATTTGAAACTGCTCCAATTTGGGAAGACTATAATTTAGAAGCTGAAGAATTTGATAAAGATTTGAAACTTTTTAATGAAAATAATTTGACCGAAAAAGATTTAAAAACACTACTTACTACTTGGAAGACTTATGATGGATTTTCTCTTACACAAGATCTAAAAGAGATAGATTTAGAGGAATACAAGGGACATTATTTTGATAATAAACTTTATTTAGTGGACAAAGGATTTGAAACAGAACATCTTAAAAAACTTCTTGAAGAGATTGATTCAAATAAAGAGTTTAACCCTGCGGTAATTATAGTATTTGGCTATAACTTTCAAAGTAAAATGTTAAGAGAAATTGCAGACAATGTAAAAAATTATGCAAATAAGAAGCAAATTGATATTGATTTCATAACTAGGTATTAAATATGGCAGGATTTAACTTTGAAAAAAATTTGGAGCATCAGGAACAAGCAGTTAAATCAACTGTTGGTGTTTTTGATGGTGTAGAAATTGTCAAATCTGAAGGAATTCAAAAAGAGTGCACAAATCCTTCTTTTGATAAAAATGGTAGTTTCAGATATGTTCAAAATATTGGAAGCATACAAGAACAAAATAGTATTGAGAGAAATGTAAAAGGTAAAAGTAATATCATAGATATTATGATGGAAACTGGAACAGGAAAAACATACACTTATACTAAAACTATTTTTGAATTAAATAAACTCTATGGAATATTCAAGTTTGTTATTGTAGTGCCAACTTTACCTGTTAAAGCTGGAACAGTAGATTTTCTAAAATCTGATAGTGCAAGAGAACATTTTAAAGAACAATACGGTAAAACAATTAAACTTCACGTTGTAGAAAGTAAAAACGGAAGAAAAAACAAGAAATCCTACATGCCACCTGCGGTAAATAGTTTTGTAAATAGTGGAAGTTTTGAAAAGAATAAGATTCAAGTATTGATAATTAATGCAGGGATGATAAATTCTAAGACAATGCAGGAAAAATTTGATAGGACTTTATTAGATAATTATACTGTTCCTTTTGAGGCCATTTCAGCCACAAATCCTTTTATGATAATTGATGAACCTCATAAATTTGATAAGGCCAAAAAAACCTGGGAAAATCTTCAAAAAATACATCCTCATTTTATAATAAGATATGGAGCGACTTTCAAAGAAAACGATAATCTGATTTATAATTTAACTGCTGTTGATTCATTTAATAGAAATCTTGTAAAAGGAGTTATTGGACATATTACAGAATTTGAAACAGGGAAAAATGCCCTAGTTAAATTTACAAATTCAGATGGGAAAGAGGCTAATTTTCATTTATTAGAAAACAATAAAACTAAAACATTTAAAATTTCTAAAAAAGAAAGTTTAGAGAACGTTCATTCAGCAATGAAAGATTTATTAGTTGAAAATCTTAACAAAACAACCGTTATTTTATCAAATGGATTAGAATTAAAAAAGGGAGATAAATTCAACCCATATTCTTATGCTGAAACCCTGCAGGAAACAATGATTCAAAAGGCAGTAAAGCACCATTTTGAGCAAGAGAAAAAATATCTAACTAGAGAAGTAAAAATAAAACCTCTTACCTTGTTTTTCATTGATAATATTCAAGAGTACAGAAAAAAAGACGGATATATCAAAACAACAGTTGAAAAGCATATTAAAGCAGAAGTTAGGAAGTTATTAAAAACAGAAAAGGAAGGATTTTATAAAACATATTTAGAGAAAACTTTAGAAGATATTTCCAAAACACATGGTGGTTATTTTGCAGTAGATAAAAAAGAAACAGATGAAGTAATTGAAAAAGAAGTAAATGAAATTTTACATGATAAACAAGCAATATTAAGCTTAGAAAATCCAAGAAGATTCATTTTTTCCAAATGGACATTAAGAGAAGGATGGGATAATCCGAATATTTTTCAAATTTGTAAATTAAGAAGCAGTGGTTCAGAAATATCCAAACTTCAAGAAGTAGGAAGAGGACTTCGTTTACCAGTCAATGAATATGCCAATCGTGTAAAAGATGAGCAATTTTATCTTAATTATTTTGTAGATTTTACTGAAAATGATTTTGTTGAAAAATTAGTAAATGAAATCAATGAAAAATCCGGGGCGATTTCAAGAGAAGATATTCCTCAAAAACTTACAGATAATATTATTAAACAGATTATCGAAAAGTATAATCTCAAAGAAGATGATTTACTGCAAAAATTAGATGATAAAAATGTTATTAAAAGAAATAATGACTTTAAGGAAAATGGATTTGGATATATAAAAGCAAATTATCCTCTTATTTTTGAAGGCGTTGATTCCAACAAAATTAGAAAGGCAAACACGCAAAAGAAAAAAATAAAAGTAAGAGTTGAAAAATATAGTGAACTTAAAAAATTGTGGGAGAAACTTAATGAAAAAGTTGTTTTGGAATATAAAATTGAAAATGAAAATAAATTTAAAGAATTATTTATTGATTTTTTAATGAATACTGATTTTGTAGTTGAGGGAACTAGGGAAAAAACGGCACAAGTTGGAATTGAAAAGGGTCAGGCAGTTGTGCTTGAAGAAACTGCAATTTATGAAAATGAAATAATTTCAATTTCTACAATGAAATATGAAGATTTTTTAAAGCAATTATCTTCTACTTTAAACATTAACCTAAAGACAATACATGAGTCTTTTATAGAAGCTAAGATAGAGATAAACAAATATCTTAATCAGTCAACACTAAGAATTTTCAAACAAAAATTTGATAATTATTTAATGTATAAAGCACTCAATAAATTTAGCATAGAATATCAAAAAGTTAAAAGTACAGTTCATCCTACAAAAATAACTGATAAAAATGGAAAAATAAAAGGTGAAGTTGATGCTTCTGACATAGGTGTTTTTTATTCTGATGAAAAAGTAGCTAATACTTATTTGTTTGATGAATTATTTTATGATAGTGAGCTGGAAAAAGATAATATTACAACAAACATTAGTGAAGTAATTGTTTTTACAAAAATACCTAAAAATTCTATTAAAATACCTATTGCAGGAGGAAAAAGTTATTCTCCTGATTTTGCATATGTCCTTAATTATAAAGATGGAAATAAAAAATTGTATTTTATTGTAGAAACAAAAGATACGGATGAAGAAAGTTTGAGAAATGAAGAGACGCAGAAGATTAAACATGCAGAGAAGTTTTTTGGAAACAATATTGAAATTAAATTTAGAAAGCAATTTAATAAAAATAAAATAACTAGTTTAATTCAAGAAGTATATGGGTGAAATAGATTTGTCAAAATGAAATCACTGCAATCAAATAATCAAATACAGCAAGGTTTTGACCAATGAGCGATAATACAAAAACATCTATCCGTTTTTTTGACGATCGAGAAGTGCAACAACAAAAGCCATTCCCTAATTTTATTGACCAAAATGTAGGTTTTGTCTTTCAACCGTAAAATTAAGGTATTTAGTCCCTGTTTTTCCGGTTAAACGTCTTTTTAGGCGGGGGTGAAAAACCCCGACCCTACAATTGGTGATTCTGCAATCAAAGCTAAATGGTTTATTCGCAGGGGTTTTGTAGCCCAGCTATTACGAAAATAAATTACTCTGAAATTATAAATTAAAGTCCAGAACGTAGTAGCTGGGATGACCCAGCCTTCAAAATAATATTTTTTAACTTTATCACCCAAAAAGATAAAAATCAAAATTTGATTCCTTGATTTTATTGGTTAAAATGAATGTTTGTATCGTCAACCAGAAATCTAAGGATTTAGTCCCTGTTTTTCTGGTTGAATTTACTTCGCGAAACGTGTCGTTCTCTTCTACCTTCTTATTGAAAATTTAATAAGAATAAATTTCTCCGCTTCTACAATAAAAAATATTCCCAGTCCTACGGCAAACAGCATTGGCCAGATGTGTGGTGGAAAGGGAGCGGTGCCAAAAAGTTTGTTCATTATTGGGAGGTAGGTAAAACCTGCTTGTAAAGTGAAAAGAATACCAACCATTAAAAAGGATATTTTGTTTTCAAATATACGTGTGGAAATGCTGGATTCATATATTTTTCTGCTGCTGAACAGATAAAATGTGTGGCAAATAACCAGCATGTTAACAGCAATGGTTCGGGTCTGTGCTAGTTCCAGAGTTCCCAGAGCACCATTTTGCCCCAGTAGGAAGGCCGTGAATGTAGCTCCACCACTTAGCAAAGAGACAAACAATACCCGCCAGAAAAAAAGAGATCCCATTATAGATTCGTTATGTTTTCGTGGTTCACGGTGCATAACTAACCGCTCCATCGGTTCGACCGTTAGGCAGAGAGCGAGGGTCACCGAAGAGACCATATTAACCCAAAGAATTTGAACCGGGCTAATCGGAAGAGTAATCCCAAGAAGTACTGCCGCAATAATAACTGAAGCTTCCGCACCATTGGCAGGCAATAAGAAAAGTATAGTTTTCTTTATATTGTCATAAATCGTTCGTCCTTCTTCAACTGCATGAACGATTGTAGCAAAATTATCATCGGCAAGCACCATTTCCGCCGCTTCTTTTGTAACTTCTGTTCCCTTGATGCCCATAGCAATACCGATATCAGCGGTTTTTAAAGCTGGTGCGTCGTTTACACCATCGCCGGTCATGGCACAAAGCATGTTTTGGGATTGCAGTTCTTCAACAAGGCGGAGTTTGTGCTCGGGGTTTGTTCGTGCAAATACGTTGTGTTTTTTCACAACTTCAGCAAGTCTTTTTTTGTCCATTTCTTCGAGCTGTGCACCGGTTATTATCTCTTCTGTTACCTCCAAACCCAACTTCTGGGCAATAGCGTTGGCTGTAACCGCATGATCTCCGGTTATCATAATTACTCTGATACCAGCGTCTTTGCATTCCTTTATTGCTTTGACAACTTCGGGTCGCGGAGGGTCCATAATTCCGATAAGTCCCAGAAACACAAAATCGTCAGACAGGTCGTCATGATCGATGCTTTCGGTGTCGTCAGATGCTGTGTGCATCGCACAGGCAATGACCCTCTCTCCTCTTTTTGCAATCTTGTTCATCGATTCTGTCCAGAATTCCCTGTTGAGCTTCTGTTCACCGTCCTCTGTTAATTCTTTTGCACACATCTCGAGTATACGCTCCGGAGCTCCTTTGAGAAAAATAATTCTGCCGTCGTCCGTATCGTTCAATGTAGCCATATATTTGTGCTCAGATTCAAATGGAATGGCATCTACACGCTGCGGCATATAGTCTTTTAACCCGCCTTTAAGTGCGAGAACCATCAGTGCACCTTCGGTAGGCGTGCCCTGGAGTTTCCACTTGCCGGAATCATCTTTGTCAACGGACGAATCATTACAGGCTCGTGCACATCGAAGGGTATCTAAAAGAGTTTGGTGTTCACTGACTTCAACCGCCTCATCTGTATCACTAAGAATGTCTCCCGCAGGGTCATAGCCGGAACCTTCAACGGAAAAACTACCAGAGGCGGTGACCACGGATTGTGCGGTCATCTCATTTCGGGTAAGTGTACCTGTTTTATCTGAACATATCACCTTTACCGAACCAAGCGTTTCAACAGAAGGAAGTTTTCGAATAATTGCGTTTCGCTTCGCCATCCGCTGTACGCCCAGAGCCAGAGTGATGGTGAGAATTGCGGGAAGACCTTCAGGTATAGCTGCTACGATAATACCGATTGATGCAAGAAACATTTCATCGAGACTGGTTCCTCGCACCAGCAGACCAAAAGCGAAAAATCCTCCGGCAATAAGAATAATTGCAACAGATATTATTTTTCCAAAATGGTCCATTGCTTCCAAGAGCGGTGTAGTTTTATCCCCGACATCTGTCATCATCTTATTTATGCGGCCGATCTCTGTTGCTTCTCCTGTGGCTGTGGTAATGCCCATAGCATCACCGTACGATACTGTAGTTCCTGCATAAACCATGTTTTTTCTGTCACTCAGCACTGCGTCTGGTTCAACTGTTTCACTGCTTTTTTCCACCGCTTCGGACTCACCTGTAAGAGCAGATTCCTCGACACGCAGGTTTTTTGCAGAAACCAGTCTGATGTCCGCAGGTATGCGATCGCCAGATTTTAAAACCACCAAATCTCCAGGAACAACATCCTCTGCATCAATGGTTGTTCGTTCTCCGTCACGTATAACAATGGCGGATAGTGAGAGCATTTTTTTTATTCCTTCAAGAGCTTTTTCCGCTTTTCCTTCCTGAATAAAACTGACCAGCACATTGATAATCACAACGGCAAGTATAACTCCTGCTTCAATCCACTCACTAATAAATGCGGCTACAACTGCCGCAATAAGCAGAAGGTAAATCAGCACATTATGAAATTGAGAAAAAAAACGGGCTAGAGATCCTTTGCGATCAGGAGCAGGCAGTTTGTTCGGACCATGTTGCGTCCGCCTTTGCTCGGCTTCATTCCGGTTTAATCCATTTGTGGTATCAACCTTAAAAGTATCGGCAGTATCATCAGTTGAGAGTGCGTGAACTTGCTCATAATTATTTTTTGTATTCATATTTTTTATGTAGTCTTTTTATTATTAATCCTTTTTTTTTACTCTGATTAATCTAAGATTACAATATTTTCTTACAAAAATCAACGATTATTTTTAAAAAAAATGGGTATTCCCTATTTTCTGGTTGAATGCTGTTTTCGGCGGGGTGAAGCACCCCGACCCTACAGTTGCTGATGCTGCAAACAAAGCTAAACCATTGATTTGCAGTTGTTTTGCAGCCCAGCTATTACGAAAATAAATTACTCTGAAATTATAAATTAAAGTCCAGAACGTAGTAGCTGGGGTGACCCCGCCTGTTAAAATATTTTTTCATCCCGCCTTTCGGGATCACCCAATGGGTGAAAAGCATGCCGGTTATTGGGAGTTTCCGGGAGGCAAGATTGAGGCAGACGAAGCTCCTGCAGATGCTCTGCACAGAGAGCTTGAAGCGGAACTTTGCATTGATGCTGAAATAGGCGAACACATGTGCGACACAACTCACGATACACGTAAGCTTACGGTTCATCTGAGCGTCTTTGAAATAACTAAATTTTATGGAAATATGGTTCTTTCTGTGCATGATTCAGCAAAATGGGTTTGCCCCAAAGAGCTGTCAAAACATAAATTGCTGCCTGCCGACGTTCCTGTTGCCGACTTTTTGATCGCTAAAAGTTAAGTATATTATTCTTGGATTTCTGATTGAGGACATAAATGTATGTTTTAACGCCAGGATTAAGGACTTTACAAAAAAACTGTAAATCAAATAAAGGGATGTGTCCGGTCTGACCATTTAACCTGTTCCTGAAAATAAAAACTTCCGTTTCAGCCCGCGGAAGTTTTATTAGAAGAAAAATTATTTACTATATCGAGAACCTTTGTGGTTTAGTTTTATCCAATATTACAATTGAATAGTTGAACTTGTAGTCGCCAGGGAATAGTTTGTATTTATCCAGAGCTTCAGGTCCGCAGCTTGAGTTGCCTACGCCACGCTGTTTGTAGTCGAGCAGGACAGTGACTTCATCTCTATGGTTGACTTCACATGTATGATATGCTTCTGTCAAATCTTCCGGTGTGAAGTGTTGAGCCGAGAAACTGCAGATTTCTTCTGCCACAACTTCAAAGCCTGTGTTGCTACTGTCAATTAGACTGAACCAGCGAACTTCTTCTTTGTTTCCATTTTCCTGCGGCAGGATGTATGGGTAGTACTGTTCGGCAACAGTACCGGAGAAGAGACTTGTATAGGCACCAAATTTTCTATCGCAATATGTTTCCTGTGGTCCAAGTCCGTACCATGAAAGATTTGTGAACTCTTTTGCAACAGTCATTTTTACTCCAAGTCTCGGCAGGTCTGATAGACCTTCATCGACATTGAAACGATTTGCAACATTGATTACACCATTAGCGTTAATTGTGTATTGCTGTTCAACATCAAAACCCTTGTCTGAATCTTTGCATAGGAAGCGTTGTTTTATGTCAATTACAAATTCTCCGTTTTTTTCTGAAACTTCAATTTTGTTTTCAGTTTTTGAGAGATCTTTATAGCCAGCCCTCATCCAGTTACCGAGTGGTTTCCATTCTGCAGTCCACTGTTCTTTTTTGCCTTTAACGCCATCATTATCTAAGATGCCACGCCATATATTAAATTCAGGTCCTGATTCAACAACAATTATGCCGTCTACTGTGATGTTTTCAAGTTTTCCCTCTTTTTTGTTAAGGGTCAATGAGAACCTTCCATCGCTGCTGCTGATTTTTGAGCCTTCAACTTGCAAACTTGCATCTCTTTTCTTAACAGTTGCGGCATTTTCAGTGCCTGCCCAAGGAAGTTTGAACTGCTCTGTTGTAACAATATGTCCTTTTTCGCACCACGGCATTGCTTCAACAGTTTTACAACAGAAGTTGATAAATGCCTCTTCGCCAATTTTCATATCAGGTTTTTCAAGTTCAATTGAAACTGTTGTTGATTCCTGAGGAGCTATAGACTGACTGCCCAGCTTTCCGGATGAAACAGTTATGCCTTCAACTTCAACACACCACTCTGTTTCCAACCAGTTGCTTGTCTGGAAGTAGTCTGTATTTGTGATTGTAAATTGACCTTTTGAAATATCGTCTGCGTCTGCACTAATTTTGATTGGCTGCACAAGTTTTTTAAACTCATACATTGCCGGATGAGGATTTCTGTCGGGAGATATTAGTCCATTACAGCAGAAGTTAACATCGTTAGGGAAATCACCAAAGTCTCCGCCGTATGCCCAATATTCTTTGCCGTCATCTGTAGTTTTTGAGAGTCCCTGATCAACCCAATCCCAAATAAATCCACCTTGTAAACCGTGATATTTATAGATTGCATCCCAGTACTCTTTTAAATTACCATTTGCATTACCCATTGCATGTGAATATTCACAAGGAATATATGGTCTTGGGTCTTTTGACTTTTCGCTAATTGCAACAACATGGTCATAATGTGGGTACATCGGATCAATGAAGTCATTCCCGATAGCGGATGCCGGAGGTTTTGTTTTTGCCATTACTTCTTCATTTCGCCAATCTCTGCGAAGGGCTCCTTCGTAATGCACTATTCTGGTTTTGTCATTTGCTCTTATCCATTTTGCAATGTTCACATGGTTTTCACCGTAGCCTGATTCATTACCCATTGACCAACCGAAGATACATGCATGATTCCGATCTCTTTGTACCATTCGTGTGCCACGTTCAAAAAATGCATTTTTCCAGCGATTGTCACGGCAGATTGTTGCATAGTTGGCATGACTTTCAATATTTGCTTCATCAAGAATAAGAATTCCATACTTATCACACAGATCATACCATTGAGGATCATTTGGATAATGAGATGTTCTCACAGCATTGAAGTTGAATTTTTTGAGCAAAAGAATATCTTTCATCATCATATCAACAGGAACGGCTTTGCCGTGGTATGGATCATGATCATGACGGTTTACTCCTTTGATAAGTATCGGCTTGCCGTTGAGTAAAAGCTGCTTGTTTTCAATCTTTACAGATTTAAATCCAATTTTAAATGCAGTGCATTCAAGAAGTTCTCCTTCCTCATTTTTCAATGATACAAGTAATTTGTAAAGGTTAGGTTTTTCTGCCGACCATGGTTTAATGTCTGCAATATCTGTTTTTAGAGTAAGTTCTCCATGACTTTCAATAAATATATTGCTTACTTTATCTTTTAAGGTAACAACTTTGTTTCCATCTTTATCAAAAAGCTGTGCTTCAATGTTGAAGAATTCTTCATCACCTTTGTTTCCCTGAGTAGAAGCATCGACTGTTTCGTTGATTTTTGCAAATACAGCAAGTTTTCCATCTTTATAATCATCAGAAAGAGTTGCCTCTGTATAAACATTTTCAATGTATGTCTGAGGCTGTTGATAAATATACACATCACGATAGATGCCGGCCATCCACCAGTGATCCTGATCTTCAATATATGATGCATCACTCCAGCGAATAACCATAACTGCAAGTTTGTTTGTACCCTCTTTAACAAATTCTGAGACATCAAATTCGGCTGCCAGTCTTGAGTCTTTGCTCATTCCGACAAATTCACCATTTAAATAGATGTAGAAACAGCTTTCACAACCATCAAAATGCAGAACTGTTCTTGGATTTTTCTTTGAAACTTCAAATGTTGTTCTATATACACCGGTTGGATTTTCTTCAGGAACAAAAGGATAGTTGTTTTTAAAAGGCATCTGAACATTTGTGTAATGTGGTTTGTCGTACCCCTCCATTGTCCAGTTGGCGGGGACGGTAATCAAATCCCATGCTGATGAATCAAAATCTGCCTCAAAAACGTCTGCCGGTACTGATTCGGGTTTATCAAAAAGTTTGAATGACCATTTGCCGTTTAAAAATTTTACTTTATCAGATTGTGTTCTGTCGCATTTTAAGGCTTTGTCTTCAGAAGAGAATGGATATGTTGTGCTTCTCATCTCTGTTCTGTTGATTTGTGTCAGCTCCGGGGTTTCCCACGGCTTGTTAAATATTTTTGTGTCAATTAAATTCATAAATATTCCTTGCTGTTCCCTGTTTTCTGGTTGAATTTTGTTCTTTCGTAATGTAGCGTCCGTTCTATGAATGTTTTTTTTTGTTTTACATTAATAAAGTTTGTAGATTATATTTTTTTTCCTTGATTTGCAAGTTATATTATTGATGGTTTTAAGTAAACCCTGTTTTTCTGGTTAAACACCCTTTTCGGTCGGCGGGGACGCCAACCCTCCCGATGTGCAGACTAATATTGTCTTGTAAGAACGGGAGGAAACACCCCTCAGTTCTCGTTCCTCGAAC
>CAYTUX010000273.1:0-8799 GCA_964441455.1 uncultured Victivallales bacterium
TCATTTTCCGCCCCTTTTTTTGTTGAAATTGCAAAAAATTTCATAAACATCAATAATATCAGTCAGTTTGGGAGATTAAGAATTATTTTGATGAGGTATGGAGATCAAGATATCTGAACTGCCTCAAAAATCAATTTCTTTTTCTCTGCAGGAAAACATATAGCGGCAAAATGCAACTAATTATATTTCTTTACAATTGCAGAATGCAACTAGTTTTATTTCCCCCTTGTATCCTTAAATTTCATTGTTTCGTTTAAGTATCTTTCGTCCAATAGTTTACCAAATGATTAGTTCTTTTTTTATTCTTTTGGCATGTTTATTGCTCTATTAAAGTTAAAAGATAAAGAACCGACTGCGTCGGGGCATGTCAAACCGACTGCGTCGGGGCATATCAAGAATAACTGCGTCGGGGCATGTCAAAACCGACTGCATTTGCTTTATATAAATTTAAGATAGGATAAAGAGTATTATAATGAAAATAGCTATTACAACATATAATGATAGAATTTCCAATGTATTTGATTTTGCCCATAAACTTTTGCTGATAGAAGAGGAGAATGGAGCAGAAATTAGTCGCAGCGAAGTTTTGTTGTTTAATCATCAGGCTTTTAGTCTTTTATGTAAGTTAAAAGAGCTTGAGGTGGATGTTCTTATTTGCGGTGCAATTTCAAAGAACTTAGGAAATATGATTATTGAATCAGGTATTCAACTTTTTCCATATATAACTGGTAGGGTTGAAGATGTTTTAAATGCATATTTATCAGATAATCTGGTGAATCCTGAATTTTCCATGCCTGGTCGATGGCAGGGAGCCGGTAAGTGTTTCGGAAATTGTAAGCAAAGAGGCAGGAGCGGTGATCCAGGGCATCAGTGGCGAGGCGGAAGAGACAAAAGAGTATAAAATATCAAAAAAGAAAGAGGTGATTATTATGCCAAGAAGAGATGGAACAGGTCCTTCAGGACAAGGATCAGGTATTGGACGAGGTCAGGGACTAAATCGCGGTAGGATGGGCGGACCATTTGCCGCAGGACCGGGCGGAGATTGTATCTGTCCAAAATGTAAAACAAAAGTTGAACATGTTGTAGGACAGTCTTGCAATGCATTAAGTTGTCCAAAGTGTGGTTCAAAAATGACAAGAAGTTAATATCAAAAACGAAAGGGGTGATTATTATGCCAAGAGGTGATAGAACAGGTCCCGGAGGAATGGGACCAATGACAGGTAGAGCAGCAGGTTTCTGCGCCGGATTTTCTGTGCCGGGATTTGCAAATTCAGCAAGCGGATACGGAGGCTTCGGTTTCGGTCGCGGTTTTGGTCGCGGTTTAGGCAGAGGCAGAAGATTTGGTGCTGTTGCAAACCAATATGTTGGTGGAGCAGTCTTTGATGCTTCTCCACAGCAGGAACTTGATGGTTTGAAAAATCAGGCCACATATCTGGAAGGTACTCTTAATGAGATTAAAAATCGAATTGAGGAACTTGAAAAATCAAAATAAATTCAAATGGCTGTAGGTGTATAGATACATCTACAGCTTTTTTTTAAGAAAAAATATGTATAAGCATTTATTTGGACCGGTACCATCGCGCAGATTAGGTATTTCATTAGGAATTGATTTAATACCGAAAAAAGTTTGTTCGTTAAATTGTGTATATTGTGAAGTAGGCAATACAACCAAATTGACAACCGACAGGATGGAGTATGTTAAATTTGACGATGTGATCAGTGAATTAAAGCAATTTATGAGCAGTAATCCTGAAATTGACTATTTTACTTTTTCAGGATCTGGCGAGCCGACTTTGAATAGTCGGATTGGAGATGTTTTAAACTTTATAAAAAGGGAATATCCTGAAGTAAGAACTGCTGTTTTGACTAATGGAACCTTGTTTTATGACAAGACAGTAAGGAATGAATTGTTGGAGGCTGATGTTATTTTACCATCTTTAGATGCAGCCAGTCAGGATGTGTTTGAAAAAATTGACAGACCTGATAAAACACTGAACATCAAAAAATATATTCAAGGACTAGTTGATTTAAGAAAAGAGTATAGAGGAAAAATTTGGCTTGAAGTATTATTTTTAAAGGGATATAACGATTCGGATGAAGAGTTGCGTTTGCTGAAAGAAGCTATTTGTCTAATTCAACCGGATAGTGTTCAGCTCAATACATTAGACAGACCAGGAACAGTTCAGGGATTAGTACCTTTGGCAGACCAGGAGCTTCAGCAGATTATTAATATTTGGCGAATTCCCAACGTCGAGATTATTGCTTCTCCAACTCAACGCTCAAATATTGATTCATATATTGGTGATATTGAAGATGTTATTATTAAAACCATTGAAAGGCGTCCTTGTACTCTCGCAGATCTACATAATATTTTAGGAATACATATTAATGAAATTAATAAATATCTAGGGGGATTGGAAGCTACTGGTAAAATTCAGACAGTTGCATTAAATCGTGGTGTTTTTTATGAACCAAAACAGAAAAATAATAATGGTTAATTGTTAATGTTGGAATGCCTCCGGCGGTATGTAATTAGTTAGACCGTTAGACCGTTAGACAGACCAGTATTCGGAAGTTTTAGTCCTTAGTCCTCTTATAACAATTGGAGAAGGTAACGCAACAATCTTCGTTGGAGGTGTTTTTTGGGAGTGCCGATGTCCCCATCGGCATTAATATAAATAAGTTGCCACGTTTGCCGTTGACAATTTACCGTTTACATTTTTTTTCAGGTAACGCAACGATCTTCGTTGCAGGCGAAAAAATTAACAGAGACAAACTAAAAGATTGGAGAATTAAAATGAAAGTATTGATTATTTTTAATCGTGAACCTTATGACAACACGGATGTAACATGGAACGGACTTAGACTTGCTGATACACTCAGAAAAAATGGACAGGATGTAAGAATTTTTTTAATGAACGATTCCGTTGATATGGCAAGAGAAGTCTGTAAAGCTCCGGAAGGTTACGATCAGGATTTATCACAAATGCTTAAAGAATTAATTGCCGATGGTATTTCTGTAAAAGTTTGTGGTACTTGTATGACTCGTTGTGGAATTTATAAAAATCACCCATATTTTGAAGGAGCAAAGAAATCAACCATGGGTGAATTAGCAGAATGGGTAGCCGATAGTGATAAAGTTCTGACATTCTAAAATATAATACATTTGACATATATACAGCCGAATACGAAAACTGGTTTAAGGAGAACAATAACTTATTTCAATGGGAATTACTTGCTTTAAAGCGAGTGATTCCGACTGATAAAAAAAGGGGTAGAAATAGGAATAGGCAGCGGAATTTTTGCTGAGAAATTAAATATAAAATTTGGAATTGATCCTTCCGAGAATATGTTACAATTGGCACGACAAAGAAATTTAAAAGCTGACTATGGGTTTGCTGAGAATTTACCATATGCTGACAATAATTTTGATTTCGCAGTTTTTTATCACTTCTATTTGTTTCATCGATAATCCGGCAAAGGCATTGCAGGAAGCATATCGTATAATTAAGCAAAACGGTGATTTGATTATTGCATTTATTGACAAGGAGAGTTTGCTTGGACAAAAACTCACAGCCGAAAAGCATGACAGCAAATTTCTATTCTGTCAAAGAGATAATATCACTCATTTAAAGGATTTGGAAAAGGATGTTTTGTAGTAATTAAAGGAAGGAAAAAAAATATTATGATTCCGCTCATCAGCCTTCGGTACTACGGCTCGACAGGTAGAGCGTCCAATGATGAATAGTGGAAGGGTGAGATAGACAGTTGCAAGTTTCAAGTGCGTGAGTTGGAAGTTGGGAGAAGGAATGGGAATGATGGGAGTGATGGGAATTATGTGTTTGCGGACGGGGGGATAATTGGGAAGAGGGCGAGGATGGACGAGATGGATGGGGAAGCTTCTGATCATGGCTTCCACCGGGGCAAGCCCAGTGGTGAGCGAGGAGCGCGGACGCTGCCCCAGCCACAAAACATACAGTGGTTTTATGATAATTGCAGAGTGAATTGTTTTTTGATAGCTGGGCTACAAAGCAGTTGCCGATTAATGGCTTAATGTTGGTTTTAAGTATCCGCAACTGTAGTGCGCCCCGCCCTCACTTTGAATTTCTAAGATTCAAAGTAAGGGCGGGACTGCCGAGATAGTACTTAACCGGAAAAATAGGGATTTGTTTTTTTTATTTGATTGAAAAGATATTTGTAAACGTGTATAATTCCAAACTTATATTTTGAAATTACAAAAAATGTTAAGGAATTAAAAATGGAAATAAAAAAAGTTGGCATATTAACAGCTGGTGGATTGGCACCATGTTTATCTTCTTCTATTGCCGGGTTAATTGAGAATTATACAAAGATTGATCCGTCAATTGAGATTATCTGCTATTTAAGTGGTTACAAGGGTTTGCTGCTTGGAGACAGTATTGAAGTAACAGATGAGATCAGAGAAAAGGCATGGATCTTATATAATCATGGCGGCAGTCCAATTGGAAACAGCCGGGTCAAGCTTACAAATGTTTCAGATTGCCTTAAAAGAGGGCTTGTTAAAGAAGGTGAAGTTCCTTTAGAGGTTGCAGCAGCTCAGCTTACAAAAGATGGAGTACAGGTTCTTCACACAATTGGCGGAGATGATACAAATACAACAGCAGCAGATCTGGCAGCATATCTTGCTGAAAATGACTATGATTTAAAAGTTGTTGGTTTGCCAAAAACAATTGATAATGATGTTATTCCTATCAAACAGAGTTTAGGGGCATGGACTGCAGCAGAAGAGGGTGCAAAGTATTTTGAAAATGTTGTTTCCGAACACAATGCAAATCCGCGAATGTTGATTGTTCATGAAGTAATGGGAAGAAGTTGTGGTTGGCTGACAGCTGAGACAGCAAGAGTTTACCACTCCAGGCTAGAAGCATTAGATTTTCTTCCTGGTTTAGGACTAAGCAAGGACAGAAAAGATGTTCACGGTATTTACATTCCGGAAATGAGCTTTTCAGTAGAAGATGAAGCAGCAAGATTGAAGAAGATTATGGATGATGTTGATTGCGTAAACATTTTTGTTTCAGAGGGTGCAGGTCTGGAAAATATTGTTGCAGAGATGGAAGCAAAAGGGGAAGAAGTTCCGAGAGATGCTTTTGGTCATGCAAAACTTGATGCAGTTAATCCAGGAAAATGGTTTGGTGAGCAGTTTGCCAAAATGATTGGTGCGGAAAAAGTATTAGTTCAGAAGAGTGGTTATTTCAGTAGAGCTGCAGCATCTAACAAGGCAGATACAGAGCTTATAAAGATGTGTGCAAAGAAAGCAGTTGAGTGTGCACTTGAAGGAATTAGCGGCGTTATTGGTCACGATGAAGATCAGGGTGAAGTTCTTCGAGCAATTGAATTTGAAAGAATTGCCGGCGGCAAGCATTTTGATATTGACGTTAAATGGTTTGGTGATTTGCTTGAAGATATCGGACAGGCAAAAGGTTCAAAGGTTGAAGTTGAACATTAATATTTGTTTAATGGTTCTTTAGTATTAAAATTCTTCATATTGCCATTCCCCGGCTTACTGACTCAAAATATTCTTATCAGTCAATAGCTGGGTTATTATTTTAGGCTAACTAAGGGCTCACTTCGTATTCCCTAGTACAGGTACAGCCGGGCGTCCCACACCGGACAAATGCCCTTGTTTATATTAATGCCGAGTTTTTCCTTCAAGCTCAGCGTCCCCAAAAAACACCTGCAATGAAGATCGTTGCGTTACCTTGTGCAATTGTTATAATAGGACTAAATGACCAAGGACTAAAGACTAAAACTTTCGAATACTGGTTTGTCTAACAGTCTAACTAATTAAATACCTGCGGAGCTTTTCCAGCATTAATAATTAACAATTATTCCAGTCTTCTCCGTGCCTCTGCGCGAAAACATCTTTTGGTTGCCTGCCTGTGCGTCGCAGGTCTGTCTGCGAGCAACGGACAGGCAGAGGCGACAGGCGGGTATACAGTTCGTTGCTCTCGCAGGCTCCAGTCCCTGTTAGGCTTCGTTTATTTTTCTTTTATTGTTGCTGTTGTTTTTTGTCCATGAGTAAAAAAGTACCTGCCGAAATTGTTTTGTTTAAGAATTGAGCCATATGATTTCATCATATAAGTTGTTGAGTCTTCCGGCAGCTTTAAAAATATTTCAGTTTCGGAATTTGCTCCCATTTTTTTAAGTCTTTTAGGCAGTTCTTTTTTTGGATAGATCATATTATTTATGGAGAAATTTTTATCATCCAAGACTTTAATGTTTACCGAGTTGTCACCAGGTATTCCGGTTGTAGCACAACCGGTTATTATTGTTATTGCAGATGCAACAATTAAAGTTTTAATAATGATTTCAGTAATTTTCATTTTTTCCTTATTTCAGTTTATGGTTCTGTAACCCAGCTACTAAAATAGTAACTATATTATATTCCAACTAAACTTTACTTTTAGAAAACTCAATTATTGTTTCTCTATAGGCTTCAGGGTTACCAATATCAAATCTTCGACCTTTTACAATATATCCGAAAAAGCCTTCAAGCTTACGTAATGTGTCCAGACATGATGTCAGCTGAAACTCTCCACCTTCGCGAGAATTGGTTTCAATGTTTTTTTGTAAAAGTTCAAATATACCTGGTGTTAATACATATTGTCCGAAAAGACCAAGATATGTTTTTTTGGGTAATCCTTCTGTTTTCAAGTACTCTTTAGCATATTCAACACTTGGCTTTTCTGCAAATTGTGATATCTCAAGAATAGTCTTATCTTTTTCCCAGTTTCCCGTTACACATCCAAAATAACGAACCTGCTCTGCTGGTGTTTCCTGAAGACCAACAATGCTCTTTCCCATTTTTTCATATATGTCTAGAATCTGTTTAGTGCATGATTTGCTTGTTTCTGATGCGTAAAGATGATCGCCGAGAAGCAGCAGAAATGCTTCATTGTTCACCCAATTTTTGGAACAGTATACAGCATCTCCAAAGCCATCTTGAGAAATTTGCGGGATAATTGTAATTCTTCTGCCGAACTCTCCAATATAATCCACATACTCTTTGTCTTCCTGAGACAATTTATTATAGTGTTCAATGGTTGGTTTTGAGCTGAAAAATTCTCTAAACAGTGTGATGTCACTCTCCTGTGTGATAATTGCAATTTCTTCAATTCCGGCAGCAAAGACCTCCTCAACAATTGCCATTATTACAGGTTTTGCTCTACCATCCCTGTCAATTACAGGAAACATCTCTTTTTTGACAGCTTTTGTTGCAGGAAACATTCTTGTTCCAAACCCCGCGGCAGGAATTACAGCTTTTCGAATTTGTTTGTTGGAATTGACGGTTAATTTCATACATGACATTCCAAGTTGCTGTTCAACAATTTTTATTACACTTTTTTGTGACTCTTTATCTTTAGTCAAAATCTGAGCACTACCGTCACCTTGTGAGCCAATTCCTTTTCCTCCGAGTATATATGGCTGTATAGCCGGATAGTTAATCAGTTTATGTAAGGCAGGAGCCGTTAATTCATCAGGACATGCAGGACAAAGGTGTTGATCAAATTCTTTCTGAGCTTTTGTCATCAACTTGCCTAAAAGTTCAATGTTGCCATCCTCTATCTGTTTGATAGCCTCTTTAGTTATTGCACTGCTGATTGTTCCCAGATATTTGTGTACACCCTGCTGAATTTCGCCTTCCGGAAAGGGATAACATTTGTTTAAGTCTCTTAAAATCTTTTTTGTATTTTTACCTGCACACAAGTCGACAATGACATAGTTTAAATCTTGTGCCACATTGAATTCGTCAACATCAATTCTGTCACCATCAAAAGAGAGCAGTACAGGACGATTACCATATGCACATGCCTGATCAAGTCTTCCGCAGCGAGATGGCGTTGTTATTTCTCCCTGATATGCGTACTCCATCTCTCCCCGAACTGTCATTTTGAGATCATAAATTTTGTTGAAAGCTCTTGCCACTAAAACACAAATTGCCGCACTTGAAGAGAGTCCTTTCTTAACAGGTAAGTCTGTATGGTAATTGTCAATTTCTAAACCACCAACACTATAATGAGTCATAACCTGATATGCAACACCGGCGGCATAACTGAAAAAGTTACCCTTTTCGGCCTCTTCCAGTAGAGTTTTCCTGTTCATCTCCACTTCAAAAGGTCCAACCTTTGTTCCGTCATCAAGAGTACAATGAAGAATTAATTTGTTTTCACATGGTTTTACATCTGCATGAATTCCCTGATTTGTTCCAACAACTAAAGCGTGTCCCTTGTCGATATCGGCATTAACACGACGATATCCTCCAGCCCAATCTGAATGCTCTCCAAATAAGCAAACTCTGCCCGGTACAAAAATCTTCATAAATTGCCTTTCATGTTTTGAAATTTGCATATGATATCAAAAATAGATAAAAAGTCAATATAACACAATTGTTTTACAAAAAAACCATCTGTTTATCCGGTATTATGTTTTTTAGGATGCAAAGAAGAAGATAAGAGTTTTAACCACCCGCTACGCTTGAGACACGGAGGACATAGGGCGGAATAGCCGCAACCAAAAGAATTAATAAAGAAGATGATAACCACGAAAGGCACTAAAGACACGAAAAAAGATCCACCTTCGCCCTACGGGACTACTGCGAGACAAGAAGAATACGTTGCCATTAAAACTTTTGTTCTATTGCTTTTTTCTGTAGAAGAAGGAATAAACCAAAAGTTTATGGAACAACGCATACTGACTATCGTGTTGGAATCAAAAAGTTATGTGTAATTTTTTCTTATGGTAATTAATTTTGCAAGTAGA
>CAYTUX010000274.1:0-4168 GCA_964441455.1 uncultured Victivallales bacterium
TGCTTGAGTTCAATGGGATAGCGAAAAATAATGGGTAATGGTTTATAAACATAAATCAAGATCATTATTTAAGCTATCTCTTTGAAATTGAGTGCTATAAGCTATTGCAGTAGTAATTTCATGAATAATTCAGGTTAGGTAGGTGAAGAAAGTTAAAAGCGAAAAGGGTTATTACCCCCTCAATTTTAACTCGTGGCATAACCATAGTCTTTCCCTCCAATATTTATGTTAAATTTATAATATTATTAAAACTTGACAAAAAAATATAAACTTTTCAAGTATTATTCTGTTTTGCTGTGTCCTTAATAAATTAAAATACGCTTTATTGTCAGCCATTACATGTCCTGACTCTCTAATATTCTAACCATCTGACTGGATTCCAAGTGTCTTTCCAAAACTAAAAGAAAAGTGCCAACCAGAAAAACAGTTATTATTTAAAAAGAGTTGACAAAATCTATTTAATATATGAGAATACGCTTACTTTATCGCTTAACTAAGGAATCAAAAAGGAAAAATATAATGATAAAAAGAGTTGCACATGTTTGTATCGGGGCATTTAATTTGAAGGATACAGAGGATTTTTATTGTAGGGTTTTAGGGTTTAAAAAGAAGTTTTCGTTTATTAATTCTGGGAAAGAGTGTGGTTTTTACCTTGATTTAGGTAATGGTGAGTTTATTGAAGTGTTTAAGGAAAGCAGTTCTGAAGAGGGTGGAACCCAGATGATAAGGCATGTTTGTCTTGAAGTTGATGATATTGACAGCCTGATTGAAGATGTAAGGTCAAAAGATTGGGAGATAGGGGACAAGTCAATGGGAGCGGATAGCAGCTGGCAGTGCTGGATAACAGATCCAAGTGGTATTCGTATTGAGTTTCATCAATATACAGATATGTCCAGTCAGGTTACAGGTAAAGATTGTATTGTAGCTTGGAAATAATAAATTTGTTAGATAGTTAGTTTGTTAGATGGTTAGATAGGACAAATTAATTACGAATTACTAATGACAAATTACGAGTGTTTGAATTCGTTGCACTCATGTTCTTATTATTTAGATGGGCAGCCCATTTTTTGAAACATTTAGTTCAGATTAATTAAATTACTGAATCTATTACTAAGGAGTTTAAAGTCCTTAAATAATTTTCAGAGTCGGGACTCATGTTTAGAATTAGCACGTATCAATAAAAACGAATAACTTAGAACTAAAAATAGTATAAAGTTTTTAGGAAATAAAGAAATTTGAAAGGAATAAAATATGTCATTTGAAATGAAAAAAGGTACAAATATTTCTCACTGGTTGAGCCAGAGTGAAGATAGAGGTGTACAGAGAAAAAACAAATTTACAAAAGAAGATGTCCTAAGACTCAAAAAAATTGGTTGTGATCACCTGCGTCTTCCGATTGATGAAGAACAGATGTGGAAAGAGAATGGGGAACAGGAAACTGAAGCATGGGAACTTTTACATCAGGGACTTGACTGGTGTCGAGAAGAAGGTTTAAGAGCCATTGTTGATTTGCATATTTTAAGATCTCATCACTTTGTTGAAGATGAAGGTGCTCATGGAAAAAATACACTTTTTACAGATCCTAAGGAGTCTGAACGTTTAGGACAGTGCTGGCGAGAACTCTCTGCAGCATTGAGGGATAGGTCAAATGATTGGGTAGCTTATGAGTTGATGAATGAAGCAGTTGCCGATGATCCGGAAGATTGGAATAGAGTTCTAAAAGTTCCATATAATGTCATTCGGGAAAATGAACCGGAACGTCTGATTGCAATTGGTTCAAACAAATGGTGTCAGGTTCAGACCTTCCCCGATTTGAAAGTTCCTGAAAATGATCCAAATATTATTTTGGTTGTTCATTTTTATAATCCAATGTTTATTACACATAATCAGGCTTCATGGTCTGACAAAATAAGAGAATATCTTGGACCTATCCAATATCCGGGCAAGCCTGTTCCACAGGAGGTTATTCCAACGCTAACAGATAGAGTTCGTGAAATTGTTGAAGATAATAATCAATATTATGATGCGACAACAATGGCAAATGCTCTTATTCCTGCGATACATAAAGCAAAAGAACTTGGATTGCCTCTATGGTGTAACGAGTTTGGTGTTGTCAATACGGTTGATGATGAAATTCGCAGGCGGTGGTACCGAGACTTTAAATTGGTATTGGAAATGAATAATATATGCTGGAGTAATTGGGACTTTAGAGGCGGATTTGGGCTGTTTGACAGGCAGAGCAACGAGGAAACAGTCGTGGTAGAAGCTCTTTTTCGGGAATAATTTATGAAGAGTCGAATAGTTTTCCTTTTTATATTATACAGGCTCGTAATTCTTTGTAAAGATCAGGTATATTTGTAGCTTCATCAAATGCTTCTGCAAATTTATGCTCTTTGCAAAGTTTATCCACAATCAGACATTGGTTCGACAGAACTTCGGCTCCAACAGTTCCTGAAGCACCTTTAAGCTTGTGTGCATATGCGGCAAGAGTTTCTTCGTTTTTTGTTGCTAGTGCATCTTTGATAAAAGAAACCGTTTCATCTGCACTCTCAACAAAAATGTCAAGAATTTCAGATATACACTCTTCATCATTGTCAAATTGCTCATTCAGAAAATCTAAATTTAATGTTTTCATTTTCTTCCTTTTCGAGGTCTGAGGTTCTGTCAAAAGTTTTATACTCTTAACAGACCTATTTCTTTTTAAATCAATGGGATACAGACTATTTTATCTTATCCCCCCTTTTTTTTTCCGCTCATAGCTCGGACGCTACAACAGTAACGAACAATATTATACTTTACAACAACCAATACAGGCTTACTGCATGTTGCATCCCTTTGTAGTGTCCGTTCTATGAACGGAAATATATTTTTTATAGAATTTTTTACAGAACCTAGTTTCATCTTCCCAGTCAGCAGTACCATCCAGGAACATCATCCTTATCATTCTTATCTTCATGATCAGGACCATCGTCGTCATCGTTAATCCAGAAACGAAAAACCTCGTTTGTTGAGTACCTGAAAAGGTCATCAGCATCAATACCGTCATCGCAGTCATAATTTGGTAAAGGAAAACATCAAGGACTGAAATTTTTACAGTTTCGGTATAAAGAGTTCTGTCTTCCAAAATATATTCACATTTAATATTCTGAGAACCATTTGAAAGCCCCTCAATATAAAAAGTTTGACAAGTCATCTGACCACCGGTTGACCAACTTTCGGTAAACAATTCCGAATATGAATATTCATAATCACTTTTAATCAAATCACCGCCGAGCCCATTTACCTAATACTCAGCTACAAGGTAAAACTGCAATACAACCGTTACACTGCAAGTTTTAGGTAGCACAACCATCTTGGTTGTTAGCATTCTTCACAGCAAGCTTAAAGCACACATTACTCCACCCGAGATCCGATGCAGAAAACTTTATCTATTCCCCTTAGCTCTATTATGTTTTTTACACAACATCTGACAATTTTTTATTTCTGTTGCTCCCCCCTTACTCCATGCTGTCACATGATCCGCATCCATTTCTGACAACTTCCAAATCTTATTTTTATTAGAATCATGTCCAATGGCACAAAGAGGACAATTTGACTCATCTTTGGTTTTAGCTTGTGCAGTCTGTTCTGCATAAACTGATTTCTTGGTTGCCTCATCAAAAACTCGAACATCAAGCAATTTTGTATCAATTGAACCACCAAGAATGTACTCAAAAATTCCCTTCCGATTTTTAACATACGAGTCACTATAAAGCTTTTGCACTTCAGCTGAAACTTTGTCTGGATCATACGCTTTTTTATGATACTCTTCATAAAGTCCTTCCCACTCAAGTCCACGCATCTCCTTCTCTACATCTATAAACACACCAGATACCCAATCAATCACACTATTAAAATAAGTTTTTAACTCTATTATGTTATTGTCATATCGATGACGACTCATATAATCGCCAATTGCTCCCTTACTTACCCAATCAAGTGCGCATTCCAGAAATTCCTGCCGGTTAGCACTGCCGGACACATACGCACTCCATTTTTGAATATTGGCATTTTGCCTGTTGCTGAACTCCTATTTGCCATATCTTTCCCTATTGGTTATTAATCAGAAAATGTACTTGTCCACAGTCAGAAATCTAAACTGTAAAAAATTATTTTGCCTGACTATAAA
>CAYTUX010000275.1:0-18104 GCA_964441455.1 uncultured Victivallales bacterium
AAAATTACCTGACACAGAAACAAATATTTTGAAAATAATTTTTACTTTTAATTTGACAAAACAATATAGATAGTATATATTCTCTTAAAAATCGAAAAAGTTTGATAAAACAGAGATTATTTATCAGATTTTATTTGAATTTGTTGGATATAGATAGAGTGAATAAAATATAGAATTTAAATTTAAGGAAAGAAATTGAAGCAAAAATCCAAGAGTATGGGGCCAAACGGGAAACAGAACAGAATTGCTGTTGATATTCGCAAGAAAATCAGAAAGGGAATTTATAAGGCTGGAGATCAGTTACCCACAAGAGTAACATTTGAGCAGGATTATTTATGTGGACCTGTTACTGTGCAAAATGCATTTAACAAGTTGCTGGAAGACGGTACTGTTTATAGTGACGGGAAGAACGGAACATATATAAGCAATTATCCTCCGAGTTTATCTAATTATGCAATTGTTTATGCATTTCCAGAGATTGAATTGAAGTTACGAATGGATTTTTATTCTACACTTGCAAAATTAGCGGAGGAAGTATATAACAAACGCAGTGATGTTAGTTTTACAATATACACTCAGGTTGATGAACATGAAGATTCAAAAGGATATACGGAGTTTTTTAAGGATCTTAAAGAGGAGCTTATTGCCGGTGTGATTTTTGCGTCTCCGCCACATAAAATACTTAAAACACCAGTGTTTGCTGAACTGATGCACAGGACTTATTTACCAAAAGTTGCTTTTATGCCGAAAGATTCTTCTATAACCGGTCTTTCGGCAATATATCCGTCTGAGCAAGAAAGAATGGTTGATATGGTTTTTGATTATCTTGAACAGAAAAATGTCAGCAGACTGGCTCTTGTTAATTCAGCCGGGCGCATTAGTGATTGTGATCCACTGGTAAAAAAAATCTTATCGGAAGCAGACCGGCGTGGAATAAGTATTCCTAAATACAATGTTCAATATTGTCATTTAGAAGCAGCAGTCTATGCAAGAGAAATGGCACATTTATTGTTTGCAAATGAAGCAAATCGTCCGCAGGCTCTTTGGGTTACAAATGATGTTTTCATTGAAGCAGCCACGCATGGTCTTGCAGATGCAGGGGTTGAAGCATCAGACAGTATAACAGTTGTCAGTTATTGCAATTTTCCGGAGAATCCAAAAACATTTTCAGAGGTATCTTGGTATGGGCTTAACGTTACAGCATTCGTTGATGCTGCTCTAGGTATAATGAGAAGTTACAAGTCCATGGGAGAAAAAACATGTTTTCGTGAAATACCATTTGAGTATTACCTCAATTAGCCAGTAATTTTGTTAATGATTTTTAATGATGTCAAAAAAAATCAGGATACACAACACTCAAATGAGCTTATCCGCATGTTAATGATTAATAATGATTATGAATTGTATTTAAGTTCTTACAAATAACATTTTTAAGTAAATATAACAAATTTAACATATAAACAAAAGAAAAGAGGGAAAAAGATATGGCAAAAGTAGCAGTAATATCAACAGCACATATTCATAGTAAAGGTTTTCTGGGAGATCTTGAAAGGTTAACCCCGGAGAAAGGTGCATATGTCATTTGGGATGAAAATGCTGAACGCGGTAAGGCACGTGCAGAAGAGTTTAATAGCCGGTTTGAACCGGAACTTGAAATGGTACTTAATGATGATAATGTTGATGGATTCCTTATATGTTCTGAAAACACACGTCATTTAAAACTTTTTGAAAAAATAATGCCTATTGGAAAACCTGTAATGTGTGAAAAACCCCTTGCTATAACAGTTTCGGATATCTCTCGAATTTCAGAGCTTCAGAGAAAATATAAAACACCTTTGATAAGTGGTTACAGGCAACCGTTTTCTTCGGAAAACAGAGGTGCTATAGCATTGATGGAATCCGGTGAACTTGGCGAAATTACACACATAAATTTTAGAAATGCACATAATGGTGCTTATGGGCAGTGGTTTGATGATACGGAGCTTTCATGGTTTACGAAGCCTGAACTCTCAGGAGGAGGGGGTTTTTTGGATATGGGAACACATGCAGTACATCTTTTGCGTCATCTTGGCGGAACAGTCAAAGAAGTTATGGCAGTAATATCAAATATTTCAGGAATTTATCCTGATGTTGATGACTACGGTATTGTTATAATGAAATTCAGCAATGGTATAATTGGCAGAGCTGAAGCGGGTTGGGTATTTACAGGAGGTAACAGCGGACTTGAAGTTATCGGTTCTCAAAAGAGCTTATGGGATGGACATTTTGGAGTTCGAGGCGAAGAGCTGTCTAAAGTTAATGACGAAGAAGCCAGACCGGATAGAGTTAATAGATTACTGGCTTTAATAAATGGTGAAATTCCGGACAATGAATTAAAAGAAGATTTACAAGCCTGCATAGATTCTGTTGCAATTATGGCTGCAGCATACGAGTCTGCCGAGAAAGGCACATGGATTGATGTCCGGCAGTTGTAAAATTAAATGAAAGCTCATTGTACATTGATAATAAATTACACATAAATGCTATCAGGTTGTAAACAACCATGCATTGCAACAAATATTCAACAAAACAGATTATTCTAAAAAACAAAAATTGTAATATAAAACTTAGAAGGAAAAATAGAAAATGGAAACTTTAAAAGTAGGTGTGATTGGTGTTGGCGGAATTGCAGGTACCCACATGCCGGGTTGGGAAGCATCACCTTATGCAGAAGTAACAGCAGGAGCTGATATATCCGAAGAAGCTCTGGCACAGTGGAGCGAAAAGTGGAATATTTCCAAAACAACAACATCATTTAATGAAATAATTAATAGTCCTGATATTGATATAATTGACGTATGTACTCCAAGCAGTTATCATGCCCAGTACACTATTGCTGCATTAGAGGCTGGAAAACATGTGATTTGTGAAAAACCACTTGCACCGACACCTGATGAAATAAAAGCAATGATTGCTGCCAGAGATAAAAGCGGGAAGTTATTAATGACAGCACAGCATATGCGATACGAGTCGAAGGCTATTGCTCTAAAAAAAGAAATTGACAGCGGCGTTTTAGGGGAAGTATATCACTCAAGAGCATGGCTTCTGCGTCGAGCAGAATTACCCACCGGACTTGGATTTGTTTTAAAGAAGAATTCAGGCGGAGGTCCTTGCATTGATATAGGTGTTCATGTTCTTGATCTTACATTATGGATGATCAACAATTATAGACCTGTTTCAGTTACAGGCGTTGCCAGAAAAGAGCTTGCAGGCAAGGATGGGGCATTTTCCGTCTGGGGTGGAAATCTTGTTCCGAAAGAGATGGATGTAGAGGATTTTGCA
Source organism: uncultured Victivallales bacterium (assembly GCA_964441455.1). Classification (GTDB taxonomy): domain Bacteria; phylum Verrucomicrobiota; class Kiritimatiellia; order JAQICX01; family JAQICX01; genus JAQICX01. The sequence goes on from CAYTUX010000275.1 coordinate 3,322, forward strand.
ACAGCATTCATTCGTTTTGAAAATGGAGCAACTCTGATACTTGAAGTAAGCTGGCTTCTGCATCACGATACAAAAGGTGGTGATTTTCAGGTATGGTTATATGGGCAGAATGGAGGGACACACTATCCTTCAACTAAAATCATGTCAACAAATTATGAAAATAAGCAGTTGTATACTACCACTCTTGATTACATCCCTGGCGGTTTGGAGCCACATGCTGCCGAATGTGTCGACTTTGCAAATGCAATTGTAAATCATTTGCCTAGCCCGGTTCCGGCGGAACATTCACTTGTGGTACAAACTATTTTGACTGCCCTATATGAAAGTCAGAAAACCGGCAAAGAAGTTTCTGTTTGCTTATAATACATGAGACATTTCAAGATTATTTTTTGAAATGTCTCTAATTATACATTTTAGAAAGTATAATTTAAGAGAGTTTAAAAAAAATGAAAACAGTTATGAAATATAAAAACAAACGATTAACAGTCACAGAAAAGCGTATTCTTTATTGCATTGCCAGTTTATTATGTTTATTTTTTGGAAGAGCCAAAATATTTATTTGGTTTTTATTCATATGTATGACAGTTCTTCATGCAGGAATACTGGAAGATGCAGAAGAGCTGTATAAGCAGGGAAAGTATTTTGAGGCTTCGGAAAAGCTGGAGTCTGAGATCAACAAAAGCAAGCCATCTGTTCAGGCTGTATCACTTGGAATTGACATAGCATTGGCTTGCGGTAATTCGGTAGAAGCCGGGGAACTTGCTGCCAAGCTTGCTCGAATATCAGTGGGTGGTGATGAGGCAATGCTTTTGAAATCAGCTCAAACAGCCGAAATTTTAGGACAGCAGAAACTTGCAGGTACCAGATATCTCTCTTACCTTTCCAGAATTAATCAAGAAGACGCAAAGTTTCGTCATGCAGCTCGTTATATTTTTGTTAGTGGATTTTACCCGGAGATATTGAATAGATATTTGCAAGCCTTTTCGGAAGAGGGAGCTGCCTGTTTATACACAGATGTTCTTATTGATTCACAGATTGATGGTGTTGTTAAAGAGCTGTGGTCTGTTAATGAGGTTGATAAGGCCTTTGTAACAACAGAACTAAGCATGGATTACTACAGTAAATCCGGGGAAAAAGTCAATCACCTGCTTAGGTTGTTGAATGAAAATTTAAAGAACCTTTCAACAAAGGAGCATTATTATAATGCAGCAAAGTTTGCATCAAAATATAAATTTACAGATCTCGATCGTGTTGTTTGGCTTTACCGTGATATCAGAAATGCAGGTTTGCTGGATGATGATTTTATAACCGAAGAGCTTTTGAAAACCTTAAAGCGAAGTGATGTTAAAATATCCTCAGAATTGGTATGGGGATCGAAAAATGCTTTTCCTGATCTTAACAATACTAAGCCCGCACTTGCAAAGGAATTTGCAGAGTATCTTATTGCAAACAAAGATGCTTATATACAGGATGATGACTCAAATTATTTTGCCGGTTTTCTTTACAGAGTATCATCATATGACGAAGTTTTCAGCACTATCGGCATTTCAGCACAGCAGATTCAGCAATGGGTGAATGAATTAGTTTTAAGATACAAGGATAACGTGCTGTTAGGGCAGTTAAAACTTGAAGAAAGTTTTGGCAATATTTCCCGAAATTATTTTAAGACAGACCAGGAAAGGGCTGATTTTCTTGGTAAATATTTAGAATTTTTGTCAGACACAGGTCGCAATCGACTTGGGGAGTATTTAAAGTATAGGAATTCTCCTGATGGCATAGATAGTATTATTGAAAAATCAAAGCCATATAGTTTTGTTAATGCGAAATACAATGAACTGGAAGTTTATTATTATTTTAAGCAGTACAATGATTTACCAAGGGTTATTATTGACTACGTTAAGGCAAATCCTCACTATTGGGATATGCAGAATGCCTGGAGATATTATTTTTCAAGACCGAACGAGGAACTAACTGATGCCGGTAAAATGCAGACATTGAATGCTGTTTTTGCTTTTGAAGGTAAAAGTAAACCAATGCTTGAACTTCTTGAGACCATGAATGATGCCGGGTGGCATAAAAAACCTGAGTTTGTTGAGTTCAGAAAGAAATGTATGATCGGCGAGCCGATTATAAATATGCCGGCTTATGATATTGCCCAGCGTATTATAAGAAGCAATGATCCTGGTTTTATTGAGAAGAGTGCTAAAGACTTTTTAGATTTCTATAAAGGTAGAGTTCCGGGAAGCAGAAGATATGCCAAGAGTCCAATGGAGGAATTGAGTGTGCAAGTTGCCGAGAAACACTTGAATACTATGAGGCATAATCAGATGAAAGAAGAGTTTTTCCGTGCCTGCGATATGTGGATTCCCAGAGTAAAAGAACCTGGAGATATCTGGAATAGTATACTGGGTAATACCGGGTATTTTGATAAAGATAAGCTTTGGAATACCAGTAAAATATACCTTGAGGTTCTAAAAAATAATTCTCAACAACCATTTGAATCCCGTGCTATTGATGCAATTGCCGGTGCCAACGTTCCTAAGGATTTCAGAAATCAGGCACCATTTGCTGTATATTACAAAGAGATGGGTAGATACACGGCTTTAAGTTATTTTTCAGGAATGAGTTCTTCATGGGATCAGGAGTTTGCTGAGAAGGAATTTGATAAGATTCTATCTGTTTATGGGGTTAAATGCAGTTCTCTCTATGATTTTAGAAGTAGCATCCAGGGTATTTTGCATCGTTCCGGCTATAGTTTTACTCTTCTTCAAGCACAGAAACTTGAAGATGAAGTTTTCAGATTAAGTATTTCGGAAATTTACTTAGATACAGAGAGGTTTATTTTTAATCGAGTTGTAAGAGGTAGAAACACCAAAGATATTGAGGATTTTGTCAAATGGTATCTTAGCAAAATATCAAACCGTTCGACAGATGTGCAGCTTTACAGTATAAATGAGGTTGTTTTTAATGAGTATACAGATTTCAGTCCAACATTTTATCAGACAGTTCTTATACCAAAATTAAACGGGTTATTGGAAGATCGAAGAGGTAGTTACTGTGCGGTTAGCGTGAGATTTATCGAATATCTTGGTAGAGTTGTGGAATCAGAAGCCGAAGAGTGGACGTTAGAAATAAAACAGCAACTTGCAGCTTTAAAGAGTCGACTTCTGGACGAAATGTTGACGAAAGAGATGGATTATACAGAAAAGAGAGATTTTGCTGGTGCTGCACGTATTTTTCGAGGGCAGCTATTTAAAGAGATGTCTGAAACCGTTGACTGGAAAGATATTATACACGGAATTGGCAAATATTCATTTGTCGTGTGTAATTTAAAGTGGTCTGAAGCTAAACAGTATGTGGAAACTATGGTTTCAGAGCTTGATAAATTCGACAAAAATGAGATAACTTATGTGTTTGCGGATAATATTTATGATTATTTCAATGTTCGCAATGATGATGAGATGCAGAAGTATATAAAGATTGTAAGAGCTCAGGCTGCACGTGGAATAAAGGATCTCATACCTGTTGAAAAGAGTGATCCAACATATGATTTGTATACGGCAGTACAGTATCTGCTCCAGGGTAATGAAGTCAGGGCTTGGCAGTTGACACAGCCTAAGTTGGAATTATTCAGCAAAAACTGGGAAAAGTTTGATGTTGGCTATAATGCATGGGTTGCTGAACAGATGAGAAAACAGAAGATGCTGGATGAAGCACTTAAATTATCTATGACAATACTTGTAAAAGAGTATGACATAGATGCAGAAAATGTTGCAGATATAATACTGGTAAAGGGTGATACATATCGTGACATGGGCAACAATGCCGCAGCTAAAATTGAGTATCAAGGACTGGTTGCTAACAGGCGCTATGCGGATACGCCGGCCGGACAAGCTGCGAAGTATCGTCTGATTGATATAATGATTCAGACAAAAGAGTATTCTTCTGCGGAGACACAGTTGGAACGTCTTTTGGATGTAGGTACTGTGGAAGAGCAGGCAGATGCTTACTATTATTTTGCTAAGATTTCATTTGAACAAGGAGATGCAGAAGCAGCATCTGAATATTTGAAGAAATGTTTTGCACTTGTTCACGGTCATGTTTCTGGCAGACTTCTTGAGGGAGAGTTGAAGCTTGTTCTACCAAGAGGACTTCAGGATCCGGAAGTAAAAGTAGGGCGTCTTGATTTGCAGACAGTTGTTGTTTTAGGTAAGACACTAACTCTCAAACTGCAAGACAGCAATTTGTCAATTGCCCGTGGCGGCAAATCAATTCCGGTAATAGTGACGACCTCTTCAGGCGATAAAGAGAGAGTAGAACTTTTTTCAGGTGAATCTGATACCACACTTTTTTCCGGCTCAATACATACAGGTTTAGGAGCTCCGACACCTGATAATCTTTTTCTTGAAGTCAATGGCAGTGATGAAGTATCTTACATTATTGAACCTGAATTTCAGAAAGCAAACAATATTGATTATCCCAGTAAAAGGCTTGAAGTTAAGTCAGAGGCACGCTTGGTAGCCAGCTCAGGAGAGATACTGTCGGAGGATGATGAAAACCGAAGAGAACTTGAACAGCGTATTGCAAGAGCAAAAGGTGACCAGAGTTTACGATATATGGTTCGTAACAATAAAACAATTAGACCGGGAAGTGAAATATATGTGGAAGTTACTGATTTTGATCGAGATGTCAGTAATGAAAAAGATACTATTTTTATAAACATCAATACATCATCGGGTGATGTATTGAATGATTATCTTATCAAGGAGACTTCAGAGCATTCAGGAATTTTCAGGGGAACAATTCCGACAGGTCTTCCTTTTCCAAAGGTTAATGTTTCGGATAAAGAAGAGGCTACCGATCCGAATTGTGTTATAAACATAAATAAATCTGAGAGTTTCAAGAGTTTAGCTGATGGAGCCAAACCGAAGTGGATAGAGGTTGATACCATGGATTCTTATAACTTCAAAGAGGTTGATCTTGCATGTAAAGATTCTGACAACATAAGAAGTATTTCCTTATATGGAATGCTTGCTCAGGATAGCATTTTACTTGCGAAGTATCCTGAAAATATATCAGATATCAAGGGTGGTCTTATGGTTAGTGTGGCAAGTAGCAGTGATTATAATGAACATAGTCTGCGAAGAACAATTCAGTATAAGACTTTTGCCACATATAATGTTGCTCAACCTATATTTGACAGGTTGAAAGCACCGGAACCGCTAGGTAGAGATTGGATTGTTGTTGCTGTAAAAGGTGCATTTTATCTGCCGGAGTCTCGGGAACTCAAATTGAGAATATCGTCTAATAATAACAATGGTGATCATGGGTTAAGATTGAGTATTGACGGAAAATATGTTGGAGGTGACCTTAGCATACGAGATTCAAACCGAACTTATGATTTATTTTTAAACAGAGGTATTCATGAATTTGAAGGTTTAATAAGAAGCCGTAATTCAGACTCAATATTAACAGTGGAGTATCAGAAAGAAGACGGAGCATATGCACCTATACCTGCCGAATGGTTTTCCATCGAAAATGAAGCACTTGCAGAAAAACTTCTTCCTAAAGGCAAAATTATGAAAACCGATAATGGCTTTAAAGCAGTTATTACCCCACCTATGCGACTTAGAAAAATTCGTTGGAGTTTTGATGATTTCACCTCTACAGGTATTGAAGTCAGTTCTGTTTCAGCAATTGATTCATCAGAAAATAAAATACTGCCTGTTGAAAATGATTTTACAGAGGGTATTAAAAATAGAATTGTAGAGGTTTCGGCTGGAGAAGAGATAAATATTCAATATTTCGACGAAAAAAGGTTGAATAATGATATGCCCGTTAAAGAGGCACAGCTATACTCTTCTTTTGCCGATGCAGATGTCGGGCTTCTGTTTGAGAAAATAGAACTGACTAAGGATGGTAAAGAGCATTCAACATTTTCAAAGGCAAGAAGAATTCGCAGAGGAGACCAGTTAATGGCTGTTGTTACAGATTACGATGAAGATCTTACAGATGATAGAGATACTGTACAATTGAATGTTACCACAACTAGTGGTGAAACACTTGAGTTGAAACTTCTTGAGACAGACATATCCGGACGTGAGAGATTTCATAATCATTCAGGTGTTTTCAGTCAGATATTGAGATTTGGGGATGTCACAGGAAAAAACACAATAAAAGTAGTGTCCAATGATGTTGTAAAAGCAACCTATCTTGACAAAGAAAATACAAATCCAGGCATACCTTTTGAACGGACATACACATTGGATGTTGAAGAGCGTGACAACGCTCGTTTGATGGTTTATAAGACAGATGTAAAACTTGTAGAAGATAATAGTGCAGAGGCTCAGAACAAAATTCGTATTATGCAACAGCGCGGGGCTACTTTAAAAGATCTGAAAATAATGAAAGAGCAGATAACAGCAACAACTTTTTCAAAGGAAGAGCAGGACAAATTAACAGTAAATGTTAATTCCCCTATACTATTTCATCTTTTTTATCCTAAAATGGCAATGCACGCAGACTCGATTTATAATGTAGATATTATTGCAGATTCAGAGATTATTGCTGCCAAAAGAGAAGGAAGGTTTGCAGTCACTAATGAGATTCCTGTTTATATACGTAGCCTTAGTAGCTATTCTAATAGTAAGGGATTTCCAATCAAAACGACTGCTGTAGAGCTGTTTAATGATGATCAGATGCTTGAAAGAGGTCTGTTTTCCGGATTGGTAAGATTACAGATTGGTAGTTCCGGTGATTCTGTAAACAAATATATTGATGCTAAGCCTGGAGCTTTTATGGCCGGAAACAATATTCAGCAGTTTGATAAGGATACAGATAAATATATAGTTCCTACAATTCTCGTGACCGGTTCAGATACAGTAACAATGTTTGTACGCAATAAAAAAGGTGATATTCTTCAGAAAACACGAATAAACTTACTTTCTGATGCAAGACTTGAGTTACTTGATCGGACATATTCTGTTCCGATGGATTCAATACATTTAGGACAGAGATTCTATGTGAAATTAACAGATTTTGATCATGATATAACAGATGATAATGATACAGTGACTGTTACTGTTAAATCAGATTCAGAAGATGAAGTTGAGCTTGTTTTAAAAGAAACACTCCCTCATTCAGGTGTTTTTACAGGATTTATTACTCCCTCATTTATTGAAAAAGATGATAGCAGTCAGCCAATTGCTCCAGATAAGACGGATGATATACTACGAGTTAACTTTGGAGATACGGTCAAGTTCAGTTTTATAGATAATATGAGTATGAGTTCTGATGATTCCTTGAAAGTTTCTGTTGATGGATATATTTATAGAGGTGCCGATGGTCAATTTGCCGGCTTCACAAAACGGTTTAAAGATCCTGATATGGCTGTAAAGACAAGATTTCTTTTGGCAGAAGCCAAATTTGAGGTTGCAAAAGAGTTTAGGAAACTTGACAAACAAGAAGATGCCGCCAGAGTAATTGCGGAAGGTAAGCGTATTCTTGAAGAGGCAATGCGAGACTATCCTGATACGACACTTAAGGCACAGGGAGAATTTCTATTGGCCAATCTTAGTCACGAGCTTGGAAATTATCAAGAAGCTATTGGTCGTTATTCAAATGTAATCAATAACTGGCCAAACAGTGAGTATGCAATAAGGTCTCTTCTTAGAAAAGCAATCTGCCTTGAAAAGATGGAAAGATTTGATCAGGCTTGTGAAGAGTATGTAAAGTTGACCTACCTATACCCTGATAGTCAATACGTCGCAGATGCCTCAATTAGAATGGGTAATTACTATTATAAACATAAGCAATATGGTATTTCCGCTCAGATATTCATAAAATTTCAGAAGAGATATCCAACTCATGTCCTTGCTGCTAAGAGCATGTTTCTTGCCGCAAACTGTCTGATGCGCATGGAGAGAGAAGAGGAAGAACGTTCAAAGGCAATTAATCCAAATTATTTAGGAGACTATAGCGAGGCTATAATTGTTTTGGAAGAGCTTTTGAATGACTATAAGGACGACAAGGATCTTTGTGCAGAAAGTATGTATTGGCTTGCAGAATGCTATTCCAGGCAGAAAAACTATAGAAAAGCATATCAGATATTAAAAAATTTGACATGGGAATATCCTGAATCAAAATGGGCTAAAATTGCCAGAGGGCGACTTACAGATTCAACATATACCAGTTATGATGCTGAATAATAGAAAATTTAGATGAAACGTAAAATTTGAGAATAGGAGCAAAAAATGTGGAAGTGTTTATTTATATTTGTTTTAATGTTAATGATATCAAGTTCTTTTGGACTTGATTATAATGGTTATCGACTTAATCTTGATCCGGCAGAGTATGCGAAACTTGATACTTTTGAGCGGGCACAGTATCGCAAAGCGGTGAATCTTGCTGAGTCGGGGCAGTACCGGGCTGCTGCCGGAGAGTTTGAAAAATTCAAAGTACAGCTAGGTGACTCATCAATACTGCCCTATATGATTTTCATGAAGGGTTATTGTCTACATATGCAGAAAGATAGACACAGTGCAATTAAAGTTTATAATGAGGTTCTTGACTATTTTGGCAATGATATTGTGCCGGCATCGAGTGCTATATATTTTTTAGGTGTAGCCTATTTAGAAAACGGTGATACAAAAAAAGGTATAGAAACGATGGATGAGATGGTTCAGGATGCGGACTATTCAAAACATCCGCTTGCTGCTGGAGCTCTCGCAGCTTTAGCTGACAATAACTGGAAAAACGGGAAGCAGAATGTAGCTGTTAAGTACTGGAAGCAGTCTGTAAAAGATTTTAAAGAAACCAATCCTAGAGAAGCTGGAGCTGCGAGAGATGCCGTGATCAACTATTATGTCGTTAACAAAAATTATGTCGAATTAGATTCCTGGGGTATACCTCCAGACAAAAAATCTGATAATACATATCAGCGGTGGTTTTCCGGAGAAGTATATCGCAATGTTTATTATGGATTTACACAAAATAAAAGTGGTTATGAGTTTAATAAGTTTAAGGAAAAACATTCCAATGAAACAAAAAAAGCTTATCTCAATTACTACGTAACCAAAAAGAGTTTTTTTGAGCAAGATGATGATATGTGGACATATTATTCAAGGCTGGTAACCTTTCTTTCAAGAATTTATACTGATGAAACACTTCTAAACAGTACTATTGCCGAAACTATATCATTTATAGCTAAAACCGATGACGAAAGTCTAAAGGATTCCCGTTTGGGAACACTGGTTGACAGGCTTAGGGATGATAAAAAATATGCACAGGCTGAGATTCTTATTGCAAAAATTAACGATAAAGTTCTGGCAGAATGGAAACGAGAATCAGTTTTGGAAATACAATTTAATTGGGAAGCAGCCATAAAAAAACTTGATGAAATTGCAGAAATGAGTTCTAAATATCTCCAGAGATGCAACAAGCGAAAGGGCGAAATTTATATGCATTCGCTTCACAAATATGATTCGGCAATAAAGAGCTTCAGAGATGCAGATTATCCTCCAGGTAGTTTATGGCAGATTGCAGAGTGTCAATATCGTATGGCGGATCTTAAAGGTGCAATAACAACCCTTTCTGAAATTGAAAATAGCTTTCCCGATGAATCGGCAAATGCAGCATGGAAGAAAGTTGAATATTACAAGGGAGCTGATGATATAAAACAAGGAATTGCAAATGCACGAAGAATAATGAAAATGTATCCGAATTCATCTGCATCATCAAAGGCACATCAATATTTAGAAGGTTATGGTATTGCAACAGGTGGAGGTGTATTATAATGAAGTTTATCAAGATTAAGGCGTATAAAACAGTAGGTATATTGATATGTGCATCAGTTTTGTTTGCTCCATTAAGTTTGAAAGCTGCAAGGACTAATAGGAGTAGTCGTGGTTCATCAGAAGCAGAGAGAACAGAATACATGGCAAATGATCTTTTGAACAGAGGTCTTGAACTGATTGAACAGAAGCAGGAAGAACGCGGACTTAAGATAATTCAATCTGTCCCGGAGATGTATCCGGAGAGCAAAGCTAAGTTTAAGGCGTATGTTGCACTTGGAGAATATTACATATCAAAGCACAACTATGATAAAGCTGTCAAGTATCTTTTATTGGCAAGCAATTCTGCCGATGACAATGTTAAAGCTGAATCATTATATCGTACCGGAATCTGTTATTATCATATGAATAAATATGATAAAGCATTTATGATTCTTCGGCAGGTTACAAATGAATTTCCATGGAGTGTTTATGCTAATGAATCATTTTACTACATTGGAATGTGTCATTTCAAGCTTAAGAATTGGACTAGAGCTATTGAAGCTTTAGAGATGGTCGGAACAAGCGTTCCTCTTGATAATAAAAGTGATATGCCGCCTGCCGAGCTGGGACAAAGATTTTTCGTAAAGGTTTATGATAAAGATCTGATTATTTTGCTTGATAGTCAGGATAAAGTTAAAGTGACTTTAGAGACTGACACTGGTGATAAGGAAGAAGTTGAGCTGGATTTACTTGGGAAAAGCGGAACCTATTATTTAGGTTCAATACAGACTATTCAGGGAAAGACCGTTCCCGGTGATGGAATACTGCAATGTATGGGTACTGATAATATTAAGCTTATATATATTGATGAGAACACAGAAACCGGAGAACGAAATCAGATTATTTTGTTATCGGTTGATATGGTTTCTTCGGCGTCAATTGGTTTTACTGATGGGGCATACCGTGAATATACAAAAGGTGTCTTCGGTGGGCAGGATTTTTTTGTTAGGATAAAAGATCTCGATAAAAATGTATCTGATCAGAAAGACTTTGTGAAGGCAAGGGTTATAACTATGTTCAAAGAAGAAAAAGAGAAAAATTACTTACAGATGGGTATAGATCTTGATAAACATGAAGATGTTTATCTTCGGCGAGATGCAATTGATATTGTTTTGAATGAGTCAGAAAATTATTCCGGTATATTTGTTGGTTCCGGAAGGCTGGTTGAAGCAGCATCTACCAATGATATAACTGATAAAGATGATGTTCTTCATGCACAAAAAGGCGATAAAATTGTTTTGGAATATATTGATGAAAAAAATATTTTTGAAGAAGACAACAGGGTATTACAATATGAGGCAAAAGTTTTGATTGGTGCAATACAGGATGTTAAAATTGAGCACCGTGAGGTTGATAATCTGCAGGTGAAAGTTGAAAAAGATCTTATTGAGGCAAAGATATATAGAAAGCTGGGTGAAATATTCAAGGATGTAGGTTTGACAAAACAGGCAAACGAAAAGGCTGAAGAAGGTCTTGATAGGGTTGATGATGTTATAAATCTTGGAATGCGAGCCAGTTTAGATAGAAATATGATGGAAGAGGCATTCAACATAAAATGGGATTTGTTTCTGATACAGGGAAAACTAAATGACGCCATTGATACCTGTAATACACTTATACAGCTTTATCCTGATTCATCTTTGGTTGACAGAGCTTTGATGAAAGTTGCTTTGGCTAAAATGGAGTCAAAAGATACACGTTCAAATGAAGAAGCTCTTCAAATTCTAAAAGGTATACTCAACTTGAAAAACTCAACTTTGAAAGCAGAGGCACAATATATGATTGCACAGTCTGTTGAACAGAAGCTTCTCGAAAAGTATAGACGTCATGGAGGAAATGCAGATTTCAGCCCTGCAATGGTGGAATACAAGAATGTTCTGGATAACTATCCTAACTCAATGTTTGCAGGTAATGCTCTTGAAAAAATTTCAAATTATTATATAAGCACAAAAGATTATTCTCGTGCCATTGAGATGATGGAGCAGGTATTTCAGGATTATCCGGATGCTTCCTTCCTTGACGAGATGTTATATAAGTGGATATTGGCTTCTTACAAACTTGGGCAGTTGGATGTAGCAAAAGAAAAATGTGCTCAACTTCTTAGTAATTATCCTGATTCTGAATCTGCTGTAAAAGCAAAAAAAATTCAGGATATTATTGATAGAAAACTTGGTGAATAGAGACATAATTGTTAATGGTTAACAGTAAATGGTTAATGTTTGAATTCGCTTTGCTCGTTTATTTGTGAAAATCATGTGTCTTGGATCTTGCGTAATTAAAACAACGAACAACGAATTGAGGAAAATAAATGTTAGAGAATATTTTAGATGGCGGAGTCATTATGATTCCATTAATGCTTTTATCTGTACTTGTTTTTGCAGTAATTATAGATAGAGTTCGTGCTTTTAAAGTTGCCGAAAAAGATCCTTCGTTACTTCGAAAGGATATTATTAAACATCTTGAAGAAGGAAGTGTTGATGAGGCGATAAAAGATTGCGAAAGTTTTCAAGGTCCAGTCGCAGCTGTACTGCTGGTTGGTCTCATAAAATTTAGAAAACTTGTAAAAAGAGGCAAAAGTTTGACAGAGATCGAAGAGAATGTTAACAGAACCATGAATGATTACGCACCTCACGTAATTTCAGTGCTTGAGAAAAGACTTAATTATTTGACGATGATAGCAGGTGTTGCACCATTGTTAGGTATGACCGGTACTGTTACCGGTATGATAAGATCTTTTAAAAGCATGGCTGCTTCCGGTATGGATGCAACGGCTGTTTCATCAGGTATATCAGAGGCATTGATTACAACAGCCGCAGGCTTGATAATAGCTATTCCGGCTGTTGTGGCGTATAATATCTTCTCAAAAAAAACAGACAGATTTATTCTTGAGATTGAGAGTTCTGCAACAGAATTAATAGACCAGATTACCTTGGATCATGAAGTTGAGGACTAAATGGCTTCTTTTAAAATAAAGAGAAAACGAGAAGAACCTGTTATTGATGTTGGTGCATTCTCTGATATTGCTTTTCTTCTGATTATATTCTTCATTCTTACCACAACATTCATTAAGCCTGCCGGTAATAAAATGAATATTCCAGCCGGTTCTACAGATACATCTCAGAAAACCGAGAAGCAGATGACTGTAAACTTAAGTGGTTCTGATATTCTGTGGGGCGAAAATCAGAAGAAGATGAATATAGACGAATTAAGAAATTATCTTCTTGAGCTTAACTTGAAGGATAGGGAAGAGAAGGAGAGAATAATAATTGTAGATAGTGCTGCGGATGTGTCATATGAACTTTACTATCAAGTTGTAATGGCAATAACATATGCAGATGGAGTTATGGCACTTATTGAGCATGAGGATAAAAAAAGTCAATGATAATATCTAGAAAAAAGAAAAGCAGTTTTATTATGATACCGGTTGCATCAATGGGAGATATTGCTTTTTTGCTTATTATCTTTTTTATGCTTACATCCAACTTCATGAAAGAGTCTGATATTAAACTTGAAGAGGCTCAAGCTCCGGATATTGAAGAGATGAAAGACAGTCAGTTGTCTGTTTCTGTTGATGAAGAAGGTAAGGTATATTTACAAGGTGCCGAGATAAGTGTAAATAATTTAAGAGGTGAAGTTGAAGCCTTCATAGCAGATAAGGAAGATAAAACAGTTATGTTGAAGATTGATAAGAATTTAAAGGAGGAACAGTTTGGAGATATTTTTCTTGAACTGAGCAATTCCGGTGCGGAAATTGCCTTGATTGGTATAAAGTCTAACGAATAATTTACAATAATTAACAAAGAATTGAGGATATTATGAGTGATAAAAAAGAAGAAAAAGTGAATAGCAGCTTTCACCTGAAAAAGGTGGTACATGATCCTATAGAAGATATCTCTGCCGATAAGCTTATGGAAAATGTGAGAAAATCAATCATGCCTAAAGGATTGGTTCTTTCGGTGCTTTTTCATGTGGTGTTTATAGCATTGCTATCTCTTGGCTTTATAAAATTATGTTTTGAATATAAGTCAATGGATCCAAGAACCATTATTAAGCAGGAAGAAGAAACTAAGGCTGAAGAAATGAAGCAGCAAAAAAGAGAAGAGGCAAAACAGGCTGCAATTGAAAAAGCAAAAGCAGATGCGGCTGACGGCAAACAGCCTGATAAGGCGTCCGCTTCTACAGATGAAAATGTAGAAGATGGGAAACCGGTGCCTAAAGTACTGCAGGAAATAAATGAGATATCTGATGAAAGGCCGGTTAAATCTTCACTGGATAGTTTAGATGATGTTTTGCAGTAACGTCCTTATACTTTATCTGAATTTATATTATGACCATAGAATATAAGGATTCATGAAAGATACCATTAAAATTAAATTTTTATCCGGCACGCTGCAAGGAACAAAATACAGTATTGATCCACCTATGGTTTGCACTATAGGTCGTTCAGATGATTGTAATATTGTTATCAAAGATGACGGTAAAATTTCCAGGCGACATTGTCAGATCGAAGTAACAGATTCAATATTGATAAAAGACCTCAACAGTTCAAACGGCATTTTAATTAATGGTAAAGAAGTTGATCCCAAATTAAGCCACCCGCTGGCAGATGACGATGAAGTTACGATAGGGGATTCTATTTTGAAAATTAAGATTGTTCAAGCACGAGATGTTACTGCTGCCTACTGTATGAAAACAAATATATCAAATAAAAAAATAAAAAAAGACAAAACCAATGAAAAGAAAATATCTATAATTGAAAAGTTCAAAAACTTTTTGCACGAGATTATAATAACTGCTAATCATACATCCTCAATTCTGTCCATCAAGAAGAATCAACATGATAATGAAAAATTAGCCCAACTTCCGCGGGCTAAAAAATAAAGCTTTTATATTCAGGTACTTACAAAGGTACAGGCACTACACTTTCGCGCATTGGTGTTATTTTTGTTG
>CAYTUX010000276.1:0-9292 GCA_964441455.1 uncultured Victivallales bacterium
CCCGACCCTACAGTTTAGGATGCTGCAATCAAAGCTAAATGGTTGATTGCAAATGTTTTCTGTAGGCTCGGGGTGCTTCAACCCGCCTTTAAAATATAATTTTCAACTTTATCACCCAAAACTGAAAAAAACAAGCTCTCATTTGCTTATTTTATTGGTTAAAACAGTTTTTTTTGTCCAACCGAAAAATTAAGGTCAATACGAAGGAAATATTATTTGAGAAATGCTCTAGATTATGATTCCTCTAGCATCTCTTTTATATATTTTTTAGTTATCTTGATTGATTTAGGATTATTCTCTCCGTCCGGTGAGTCAAACATTATGTTAAGCATGATTTTTTCAAAAATAGATCTCAAGCCGCGAGCACCTGTTTTTTTGGCAATTGCAACATCGGCAATCTCTTCAAGAGCCGGTTTATCAAAACTTAGCTGAATGCCATCAATAGCCATGAGTTTTTTAAACTGTTTTACAATGCTGTTAGTTGGTGTGGTTATTATTTCAAGAAGCTGATCTCTTGTTAATTCTTTTAATGATGCAACAACCGGAAGACGTCCAACAAATTCAGGTATCAAACCAAATTGTATTAAATCTTCAGTTTCAATATCTCTTGACAGTTCTTCTTCATTTGCCTTTTCATACTCTTTTGTGAAACCAAGGCTGCCGGCTCCGTGCCTTTTTTTTATTATATCCTGTAAACCGACAAAAGCTCCGGCACATATGAAAAGAATGTTGCTTGTATCAATTTCAATATATTTTTGCTCCGGGTGTTTTCTTCCTCCTGCGGGAGGTACTCTTGCGACTGTTCCCTCTATAATCTTGAGAAGTGCCTGCTGTACACCTTCGCCGGATACGTCTCTGGTAATTGATACATTACCTGTTCTTTTGCCAATCTTGTCAATTTCATCAACGTATATAATACCATGTTCAGCTTTTGAAATATCCATGTCTGCATTACGAATAAGAGCAAGAAGTATGTTTTCAACATCTTCTCCAACATAACCGGCTTCTGTTAATGTTGTAGCATCTGCAAGTGCAAATGGAACATTAAGAATTTTTGCAAGACTTTTGGCAAGCAGTGTTTTCCCGGAACCTGTTGGTCCCATAAGAAGAATGTTGCTCTTTTCAATTTCAACATTTTCCAGTCCTTTAGGCATCTTTACATCTTGTGGATCAAGCAATGTATAACGTAGTCTCTTGTAATGATTATGTACAGCAACTGATAAAACGCGCTTTGCATAGTCATGTCCTATTACATAGTTGTCAAGGTGTTTCTTTATTACCTTTGGCGACGGAACTTCTCCTAGATTTTCAACAGAAAATCCTTTTTGCTCCTCTTCATTGGGTGCTTTAATTCCTACCATCTCGGCACATGCTTCAACACATTTATTGCATATATGTATTCCATCTGGTCCGGTTAGCAGCTGTTCTGTCATAAAGGCCGGTACCCCGCAAAAACTGCATACTGGTTCTTTTGTTTTTTTGTCACTCATAATTAATTACTATTTCTTCTGTTCGGTAGGTAGAATAACTTGGTCAATTAAACCGTAATCTTTAGATTCCTGAGCAGACATAAAAAAATCTCTGTCCGAATCTTTTATTATCTGTTTTTTTGTTTTACCGCAGTTATCGGCCAATATACCACTTAATAAATCTTTTTGTTTGAGAATTTCTGTAGCCTGAATGCTTATGTCAGATGCTTGTCCTTGAGTTCCTCCCCATGGCTGATGTAGCATTATTCTTGAGTGTGGCAAGGCATATCTCTTGCCTTTTGTTCCGCCTGACAATAACACAGCACCAAAACTGGCTGCAAGTCCTATGCAGTAGGTTTCAACAGGGCATTTCATGAACTTCATTGTATCATAAATTGCAAAACCGGCACTAACAGACCCGCCCGGTGAGTTTATGTATATGCTGATTGGTTTTTCAGGATCCTCTGCCTGAAGAAAAAGTAATTGTGCAACAACTAAGTTTGCAATTACATCGTCTATAGCTGATCCAATAAAAATTATTCTATCCTTTAATAACCTTGAGTAGATGTCGTATGAGCGTTCACCTCTGTTGGTCTGCTCTACGACCATTGGTACTAGTTGATTTTGGTTTGACATATTTAATCCTTAGTTAATGATTATTTTGCAAGTGCTTCATCTTTGATTGCGGCAAGTGCTTTGTTACATAGTATGTTTTCTTTTATATTTTCTGTGTTGTTTTTAAGAACTTCTTCTTTATAAGCTTCCGGAGTCATTCTGTTTTGCATTGCCATACGGTAAATGTTGTTCTCAACTTCTTCGTCTGTAACTTCAAGTGCCTTATCAATAGCAACCTGCATCAAAATATATGATAACTTAACTGCTTTCTTAGCTTCTATTTCACAGTTCTTTAAAATCTCTTCCTGTTTTTCTGCAATGTCATCTTCCTTTTGTCCCTGCTGCATGAATGATTGTACAGTTTGCTGTATACGCTGACGGGTTTCCATGGCAACTACTGATTCAGGAAGATCCATTTTTGTGTGTTTGTCAAGATAATCAGCAACTTCCTGGATTAGTCTTGAATTGTCCTGTCCTTCTTTCCTCTGTTGTATATCTTCTCTGATCTTTGTCTTTAGTTCATCAATAGACTCAACCTGTATAGATTTAAGAAATTCTTCATTTATTTCCGGTAGAACTCTTTCCTGTAAATCTGTTAGAGTAACTTTATATTCCACTGTCTTTCCTGCAACATCATCAATTGCATAGTCTTTCGGAAAATGAATAGAAACATCTTTTTCTTCTTCAAGTTTCATTCCTACAACTGCCTCATCAAGTCCCGGAACAACATCTTTCATCTCCGGAAGAATCCAGAAGTTTTCTCTATCTGAAATTCTTTTTACAGCTTCACCAAGATCAGTAAGTGGCTTGCCATCTAATGTTCCGGTAAATGAAACTCGCATGAAATCATCATCTTTTGCCGGACGATCTTCTACTTTGTTGTATGATGCACGACTTGCAATGATGCTTTCATACATCTTTTCTATTTCATCATCTTCAACTTTGGATACATTTGGCTTTAAAGCTATTTTTTCATATCTGGGCATTTTGAAGTCCGGCTCAACATCAACAATTGCTGTAAATTTAAGACCGTTTTCAACAGAGCATTCCGGCTCTTTAATCTCTACAATCATAGCAACTTTCATATCAGCTTCTTTGATTGATGCTTGATATGATTTTGCCATAAGTGATCGTTCTATCTCTTTAATGATATCTGCACCAAACTTCTGCTCAATAACCTTTGTTGTGGCTTTACCCTTTCTGAAACCTGGAATGGAAGCTTGTTTTTTGTACATTTTTATCGCTTCATCATACTCTTTTTTTACATCTTCGGCTGGTAGTGAAATGTCTAGTATTCTTCTGCAACCATTTGTCTCTTTAACTTCTACGCTCATCTATATTTCCTATTCGTTAAGTTTTCTTTAATAATTCTTTTAAATAAATTGTATTATCACTGTGTTTTTAATAATCATTAAAATACTCTAATTTTTTGGATAATCGAACAGAGAAGCATATATAAATAAAATGTAAAAATCAAGTGTTAATTTTTATCTTAAGTTTTTTTAATGGTTCAACAGACAAAGTAAATGAAACAAACCTGTATGTTAGTTTAAAAGAATTAGGTCTCTCCTATAATAAAGTAAAAACAAAGAAATAGGGAGTGATGGCGAAGGATGCTCTGCTAGGTTAAGCTATTGTTCTCATCCAACCCAACTATCTAAATAATTTGAGCTTTTCATACATCATTCTGTTTATAGGTGTCTCTATGCCTGACTTATTAGCAATACGAATTATTTCACCCGTAATTTGTTCAATCTCAGTTTGCTTGTGGTTTAGAATATCCTGAAGCATTGATGAATGATTACTGGATGTTATTTTGCATATTTTGAGTATTCTTTCAAATGGATGCTCAAGTTGAATCTCTATCTGTTCAGCCTTTAAAATATTTAATATTTCATCAGAAATCTGTTTTGCCAACTTTGTCAATTCGGGGTTTTCAAGTATTCCTCCATTTTTCACTTTGTATAAAGCTGTTATTGGATTTATTATCGCATTGACATATAATTTTGACCAGACAACTGTTTTCCAGTTTTTGTGTATATTGCAAATAATGTCACTTTTTTCAAATAGTTCAGATAGTTCTCTCAATACAGATTCGTCACTTTTTATGTTTTTGAAAGAAGCAATATCAACAATTCCTTTGCCACAATATTTTGTTTTGTTGAAATCAATTGCTGTAGCACCTAAGGATGTGGTGCCGGCAATAATATTGTTTTCTGATAAATATCTATCTAATATTTCAACGTTGCCTAAACCATTTTGTAGTGTGATAATAGTTTTTGTAGCCTTGAGAAATTTTAAATTCTTTTCTACAGCTTCTTGAGTTGAGTAGGCTTTTGTTAGGATAATAGATATATCAGAAGGTTGCAACCGGTTATAGTCTGTTGTGGCATATAAGTTGTCTTTGTAATTAATGACTTTCCCTGATAGATCTGTAATAAATATGCCATATTTATTGATCTCTGATGCCGATAACTCTTTTTTTGTTATGATTTGAACTTTTATTTTTTTGGCTGCAAAAAAAGATGCAAACAGCAATCCTAATGCACCATTTCCAATAATTGTTATAGGTTCCATATTATAAAATTACCTTGTCTTAATATTTTTAAAATCTTTTTTCAGGATCATCTTTTACAACTGTACCTACCATAAATCCTGCCGAATAACCATTACTTTTGTAAATGATATTATCCATTTCTCAAATCCTTTACACTCATTTCATCTCTTATTCCAAATCGTGTTAAAGAAAAATCATATTTGATCGGGTCAGTTGGACAGAAGTTTTTGAAAGCATTGGTTATTTCAATTGCCATTTTCATGTCGGCAGTTGACCGCCTGGTGAAACCAAAGTGTTTTGTTATGTTTGTAATGTGTGTATCTAATGGTATTATGAGTTTTGATGCCGGTATGGTTTTCCATAATCCTAAATCTACTTGATCATCTCTAATCATCCATCTTAAAAAAAGATTTATTCGCTTACATGCACCTTTTGTATTAGCTTTAGGAACCAAGTAATTACCTCCGCAATTGAATTTTCCTATAAATCTTAATATTGTCGGTGCGAGATTCTCATCCTCATCTTTATAGCAGCTATAAAAACATGCTTCAAGTGAACCATACTCTTTGTAGATGTTCTGTATGTTGAGCAGTGTACATATCAGTTCACCTTCTTTTACATAACGATATTTGAAACCACTAAATATTTTCCTTAGTTCGGAATCTGTTGTGCTCATTATGAATTTTTGCGGACAGACTCCAAGTTTGCTGAAAATTAAGTCAAGTGTTTTAAGAATCTGACTTACTCGACCAAATGCAAACGCAGCTGATATGAAACCAACAAATTCAATGTCTAGGAGTTCTGTGTATTTGTATAAGTATTCAAGAGGGTCGGGACTGATAAATTCAACTTTGTTATATTCTCTATATATATTCTCAAGTTGCTCTAATGATATTTTTGACATAGTTGGTCTGTTGACTTTTTTAAATACTGCATATGGTAATCTGTTTTTTTCCATTATTCTTTGTCTTATAAAGTGCTTTGCATGCACCTTTTATGAGGATTAAAAGATAACAATCGTTTGATGGATACATAGACTAGTCCAATACTAAAAAATGTTTTTACAGTCTCACCATCGTCAGTTTCAATCTCAAGCTCCTTAATTATCTTCCGCTTTACTTATAAATTTGGAAATTATATTGTTTATATTCTCAATATTAAAAACACTTGCAGCGGTTAACAAATCTTCTCCGCAATTAGTAATATAATCTTCATTAACTTTTTTGCCCAGTTCAACCATTTCCTCGGCAATATTTTGAATTTCTGAGATATCAACAGCTCCAACTTCGTCTTTTAGTTTTGGTAAGATGTTCTCATAAAGCTTTTCTCTGATTCCTTCAGAAATATTTACTTCTATATTATCTTCTAAAGTATCTTTTGGCTCTTGTTTTTGATCTTTAGGCTTAATATACTTGTTAACATTCATAAATAACTCATCAACATTTACAGGCTTTGTCAAGTGCCCATCAAATAACTCCTTTGTGATCTCCAACTCATCCTGCTTCGCAGATGCTGTTAAAGCGATTACAGGAATATCTTTTGTCGAGTCTGTTGATTTTAAAATTTTTGTAGCT
Source organism: uncultured Victivallales bacterium (assembly GCA_964441455.1). Lineage (GTDB taxonomy): Bacteria > Verrucomicrobiota > Kiritimatiellia > JAQICX01 > JAQICX01 > JAQICX01. The sequence goes on from CAYTUX010000276.1 coordinate 6,216, forward strand.
TCAATACCATCCATAACGGGCATTCTGATGTCACATATTATAAGGTCAGGTATCTTTTTCTTTGCAATGTTAACTGTTTCAAGTCCATTTTTGGCTGAAAGAATGTGAAGATTCTTGCCACTAAACAACTCTTCTAAAAGAATTCTGTTAGAGGGAACATCATCAACAATTAAAAGGGTTTCTTCGTTGTAAACCAATGATTGTAGATTAATGCTTTGCGTACTTTCTGTATGCATGGTTGATGAAACAGAAATATTATATAAGTTAATATTAAAAGTACTTCCCTTGCCTACCTGGCTTGTTACCGTAAGTTTTCCATTCATCATCTCTGTAAGACGTTTTGAGATACTTAGCCCTAAACCTGTGCCTCCATACAGACGATTGTCCTGTGAATCCTGCTGCTTAAATGGTGCGAAAATCTTCTTGAGATGTTTCTGCTCAATACCTATGCCTGTGTCTTCAACACTAATAATTAAAGATACCTTAGAAGGATCTGCTTGGTCATCATAGAAAAGGTCAACTCCAAGTTTTATATAACCATGCTCGGTAAACTTAACAGCGTTACCTACAAGATTAATTAAAACCTGTCTTAATCTCATTTCATCAATAATCAGCGAAGGCGGCAGTTCGTTGTGCAGCTCAAATAACAAATCAATTCCTTTTTCCTTAACTTTTAATATGAATACCTGCTCTATCTCTTTGAAAATATGGGCGATGCTGCATGCTCCAAGTTTAATCTTAAGTTGACCAGCCTCAATTTTTGATAAATCAAGAATATCATTTATTAAAGTTAGGAGGCTGTTTCCTGCAACATTAATTGAGTCAAGGTAAGTCTTTTGCTTAATATCAATAACTTGTTTTGATAGTAATTGACTAAAACCAATTATAGCATTGAGTGGGGTGCGTATTTCATGACTCATGTTGGCAAGAAATTCAGACTTGGCTTTATTTGCCAATTCAGCCTCCTGCCTGGACTCTATTATAGCAAGTTCATACTCTTTAGATTCGGTGACATCCATTATGATTCCAACAAATTTCTGTGGTTGATTGTTTGTGTCACGTTCTGTAACTTTACCATCAATTTTTAGCCAGCATAAATCGCCGTGTGCATTTTTATAACGTAGCTCAAAAAAGTTTCCGTCAAATTTGTCGTTCTTGATTGCACTCATGTTTTCTTCAAAAAGAGCTCTTGATGTTGGCTCAAGAATGTTTATCCAACCATCATATGTGAGATCAACATCTGCTTCCTGATCATAACCAAGAAATGCCGCAAGGGAGTTCCCATATGCTATTGTGTTATCTCTTAAAAAAACTTCGAAAACAACAATCTTAGAGTCTTCTGTGGCAAGCTTTAAAATATCCTGTGATTTTTTAAGCGATGATGCCATTTGCTTTCTAGATTTTATCTCTTTTGCTAGAATCCTGTTTATTCTTACAAAATACAGCACAATCATTAAGGCCGCAATAAATATAATAACACCACTCCAAAACCATTTCTTAACAGTTTTTTTGTCAATCATATTTTCAACTATGATATTAGTAAGATTATCATTCTCAAATTTCTTAACTATGTTCCCTGGCATGGAAACAATTACTTTGTTTAATATTGGTAGCAGATTTTTGTGTTCTTCAGTTACTCCAAAACTGACTTGTATGTTGGGTAGTTCTTCGGAAGGAATGGAAATAATACCTTTTATATCATTGCGTTTTATCTCGTAATAAGCCGACAAAGAGTTGCCAATATAAGCATCTGATAAACTCTCTTTAACGATATCTAAGCCTGCTTGAGTCGTAGGACATGGCACAAATTTAATCTCTTTAAAATGCTTGATAAGATATCTTGTCAAAGGAGAATCTTTTTGTATGGTAACATTTTTTCTGTATAGTGCACTCATAACATTAGTATTTATGAAAAAGTTCGGCTTTGCATAAATGTATACAGGTGAACTGAAATATGGAACTGTGTGGTAATTAGGTATCTCTTCAATACTGAATAGTGCCGGAGCAATATCCGCTTTGTCCGTCATCAGTGCACTCTCTTGGGACAACTCAATATCGGGCGATACATATTTAAATATTAAACCTGTCTTATCTGAAACATATTTTAACATATCAACGGCAATACCGGAAAAAGATCCGTCTTGGTTTTTCATCACATATGGAGGTGATTCGACCATCCATACTTGCAGAACACGACTTTGATCTATAATCTCCGCTTCAGATTCTGTAAAAACAATACCTTTTGAACCTTGTGCGAAAACTGACGAAATAGCTGAAATTGCAAAAATAAAAAATATTATGTTTTTTGTTATTAATTTTCCGGGAAAAATATTCATGGTTACCTCTTTAAATTTACACGGAATTATAGCTTCGAGTTTATGTTTATGTCAAGCAAATAAAAAATGTTTTAGAAGAATCCCTGTTTTTCTGGTTGAACACCCTTTTCGGCGGGGTCACGAACCCCGACCCTACAGTTGCGGATGCTGCAATCAAACCTAAATTGTTGATTGCAAATGGCTTCTGTAGGGTCGGGGTGCTTCACCCCGCCTTTTAAATAAAATTTTCAATTTCATCACCCCAGCTACTGACAGATCAGAATAACAATCCTATATCAAACTCCAATATAAAGTTAATAGCTGGGCGACCCTCGCGAGCTGCAGTTTAACATTAGATTGGAAAAGGGGAGGGACAGCGTCCCCGCTGTCCGCCAAAACTAATTTTCATCCCGCCTTGCGGGATCACAGGCTCCAGCCTCGCCAATTTACCCATCCGCCGACAGCTCAACCCGGCTTATCGCCTCCCATAAACACAGCCCATTGCCGGCGAGTGACAGGTGTGCGGCCAATATGAAAGCCCTGCGTGAAAGTCACTCGGCATGCCGTCTCCTCCCGCTCATGTCCGGGTTCGGTGACCGGACTGCCCATTAGGAACAACCCGGCGAAAACCGGAACCAGAACCAGCAGAACTTGCCCGGCAAGATTAGCCCAACTTCCGCGGACTAAAAAAAAACATATTTTTTTCAAAAACACCTAACATTCTTACAGGTAGCGACTTACATATTAATACGTCTAATTTCG
>CAYTUX010000277.1:0-4345 GCA_964441455.1 uncultured Victivallales bacterium
TAGGACATTACACTACGTTTTCCCGCCATGCGGGATCGCAGGCTCCAGCCTCACTTCCTTTGTCGTGTCTCGGACACCTCCTCCCGCAGTGCGGGACTAGCGGAGCTAGCCGGGGAGGAGCTAATACGTCCCCGCCGACCGAAAATGGCGTTTAACCAGAAAAAATAGGGATACTCTTGATAAATTTGATTTTGATATTGAATCTTTAATTAGGTTGTTATACAATTCCTCAAATTATGGAAAATAAAGATAACAATTTGCCTGTGACTGTATATAGTCCTGAATCTCGCTTAAGGAATCCTATAATATTAATGTCGGAATTATTTCAGGAATATTCCCGCGGACTGGTTTTAGGATGGAGTCTTTTTGTGCGTAATATCAAGGCCATGTATCGTCAGACTTTTCTTGGTTATCTATGGGTTTTGATTCCACCTGTACTGACTACGTTAATCTGGGTTTTTCTTAGTCGTTCAAAGGTTTTGAATGTTGGCGAAACTTCTGTTCCATATCCAGTTTATGTACTGGTTGGGAATCTTCTGTGGCAGGCATTTGTTTTTGGACTTCAAATGCCGATAAAAACAGTCTCTAAAGAGAAGATGCTGCTGACAAAAATTTGTTTTCCACATCAGTCACTAGTGATTGCAGGTGTATTAGAGGCCTGCTTTAATGCTTTTATTCCAATATTAATTCTGATGCCTGTTCTGCTCTTTTTTAAAATACCCGTATCTATAATGATGTTATATGGTTTGTTCAGTGTTTTCTTACTTGTTATACTTGGTTATGCTATTGGTCTGTTTCTTACACCAATTGGTCTGCTATATCAGGATGTTGGTAATGGAATTCCAATTATTACCAGATTCTGGTTTTTTCTTACACCGGTTGTCTATCCAACTCCTTCATCAGGTGTGGCAGCAATTGTTGCCAAAGTTAATCCCGTCACACCTTTTCTCGACTTTTCAAGAGATCTGCTGACATCTCAGCCTGTAAGCCTTTCATTGAGTTTTTGGGTTGTTTTGGCTGGTATGCTGGTTTTAATGTTTGTCAGTTTAGTTTTGTATAAAATTGCGATGCCAATTGTGATTGAGAGAATGAGTTCGTAGCTGGCTTTCGCCAGCAGTGTTAAGTGATACGTGTTAAGTGTTAAGTTTTCCGTGCCGGGGCGACACGGCTGCAGCGGAAGTTGCCCATTGAGATTTGTTGCATGATTTAACGCCTGTAGCCGAGTCGCTCCGGCTCGGAAGGTTAAAAGCTAGCTTTGCTAGTCCCGCAAGGCGGGAAATAACGAGAAACGAAGTTATAATGTCAGAAGTTTTAATAAAAGTTGAAAATGTATCTAAAAGGTTTTGCAAGTCATTTCGGACGTCTTTGCGATATGCCGTATATGATATGATTAAAGAGTTAAATCCTTTTTTATCCGGCGGGAATGAAAAACCTGCTTTAAGAAAGAATGAGTTTTGGGCTGTTGACGGTATATCTTTTGAATTGAGACGCGGGGAGTGTCTTGGCATTGTCGGTCATAATGGAGCAGGTAAGTCATCTCTTCTAAAGCTTTTAAATGGAATAATCAAACCTACAATGGGACGAATTGAGATGAAAGGAAGAGTTGCGGCTTTAATTGAATTAAGTGCCGGGTTTGATCCGATTCTCACAGGTAGAGAGAACATTTATAACAAAGGAGCAATACTGGGGTTAAGCAGAGCAGAGGTTGCAGGCAGGTTTGATAGCATAGTTGAATTTGCGGAATTGGAAGATTTTATTGATATGCCTGTTCAGAACTATTCTTCAGGAATGAAGGTTCGCTTAGGTTTTGCACTTTCTGTTCAGATTAAGCCGGACATTCTTATTGTTGATGAGGTTTTGGCTGTTGGAGATCTTGGTTTCGTTGTAAAGTGTTTCAATAAGATAGGAAATATTTTATCGGACACAGCAGTTATTGTTGTTTCTCATTCAATGCCTAGTATCAGTCGTATTGCATCTAAAATTTTGTTGATAGATCATGGAAAACCAAGGTTTCTGTCGTCAGATGTTCCAAAAGGAATTGAACTCTATGCTAAGGAATTTACAGATTTAGATGTTGTTGAACAGGGAAGCGGAGAATTTTCCGTTAACAGTCTGGGAATATGGTCTGACGAGAAAAAACAATATATTCATAATAATGACATATGTCTGATTAATGAACATGCGGCAAAATTTGATTTGAAGTTACAGGTAAACTCAACAATTGATGAGTCTTTTTATATAAGGTTGATGATGCGTGATAGACAGCAACGAAATTGTCTTGAGTGTATATCGGGTATTAATGAAGCAGATACATGTGTTGTCGGTAAAGAAATGCGGTTTGAGATTGAGGTGCCAAATTTAATCCTTAATACGGGTAAGCATTCTATAACCGTTGCTGTTGTGGGAGAGAGTACAGGCAGATTTTATTGCAGAACGGAGAATGTTATACATTTTAATATTCTTGCTGCTGTTCATGTAAGCAGCTCAACCAGTGTTGTGGAAGGAACATGGGAATTAAGTTAAATTGCATATTATGATTAGTACTATAAATAATATATTGAAACATGATTTATGCATCAGCTGCGGGTTGTGCAAGTTAGTGTGTCCTGTTGACTGCATTGAGATGATCTGGACAGCTGAAAGCTGTTGGGAACCAAAGATAGATGATTCTAAGTGTAAAAAGTGTGGAATGTGCCTGAATGTTTGTCCGAACAGTCTGGAAAATCTTAAATCTTCCGCGCAGAAAGCATTAGAGTTCAAAGAGGGGTATGGACTTTCTGATCTGCCTGATAATAAATTTGCTATAAGTTGGGATAGCAGAGAGAATTTTCGAGAAAAGTCTCCATCTGGAGGGACATGTACATCTCTGTTGGAACATATGCTAAACGACAATATTGTTGATAGTGCTGTAGTTGCCAGACCTGTTGACGGAAAAATTGGCGAACCACATTTTGAGACTTTTGTCTGCCGAGATGTGGAGCAGCTTTTTGAATCAAGGTGTTCTGCTTATGGACCATTAAGATATGATCTGGTTATATCTGAAATTGCAGAGCGAGATGAAAAATGTGTTATTACTGTTCTTCCATGTCTGATGCGGGGAATAAGTAACTTACCTGATAAATATCGTAATTGCATAAAATATACAGTAGGTATTATGTGTTCTCACTGTGTCACAGATCAGTTTGGTGATTTTCTGGCCGCTAAACATGGCGTTAAAAAAGCAGATGTTTTTTCAATAAATTATAGAGACAATAAAAATATTCCTGATGCAGATTCATTTAACACATGTTTTAATGTTCAGAATAAGAAAGAAATTTGTTCTTCAAGATGGACAAATGGTTTTACAAAAGCCTGGAGAGACTACTTTTTTGCAAGAGAGGGGTGTCTGTATTGTCCCGATTTTTATGTTGCCGATGCAGATATATCAGTAAAAGATGCCTGGGGCAGGCTGAGTGCTGATCCACTTGGTATAACATTGGCGATTGTGAGAAACAATGAAATTGCTGATTTGTTAAAGAATCTTTCAGGTGATCATAAAATTTATTATGAAGAGTGTGAGAGTTCTGAAATCAAAAATTCTCAGAATGTTACTGCTGTCTTTAAACAGGTTGATTTTATTACAAGATGGAAACATCATAAACTGCTTAAAAAGAGTGATATTGTTTTAAAAGAAAAACAGAATGGATCTGCAAAAAAAGATTTTTTAAAGAAGAGACGCACATTGAGATTTACATCTAGTGCGGCATCAAAGATTGGCTGTTCAGCTTTTTTCAAGTGTCAAAAAGTTTTAAGTATTTTAGTTTCTGTTTTAGAAACAGCAGCAAAAGTATTTAACTCTATTTGTAAATTTTCATATAGATCTTTTGTTTCAACTTGGGGAGCTTTTGTACGTTTTATTGGATTAAGAGAGCCGCGGGACACAAGCTTCTGTAAGTATGGGGATAGGGAAAAAATTATTGATAATGCATCAGAAGACGTCACAAGCAACTTAAAAGTATTAATTACAGGTGGGTATGGATATGGTAATGTGGGGGACGAGGCGCAGCTTGGAGCAAATATCATACGCTGGAAGAATTTAACAGATTGTACTATAAAAGTTTTTTCTCCAAATCCGGAATATACCGCAAACCATCATGGAGTTGAAAGCTGCTGGGCGCCAAGAGTTGTTTTGTTCAATTCTAATATGTCAGGTGATTACGGCAGCTCTAATAAAGCTTTTGAGAAGACTTTCAGAAATAAGAAGAGGAAAATGATTCTTTCTGCAAGATTTTTGCGTGCCGGAATTAATCTGCAGTTTACCTCTCTGGAAGAGGCAGATATGTTAAAGCAGATAAAGGAAGCAGAT
>CAYTUX010000278.1:0-4842 GCA_964441455.1 uncultured Victivallales bacterium
GAATATAGACGAGCTGGGTCGGCTCCAGGACAGTACTTTTTTGGCACAGAAGAGGTTAAAATTCAGCGTCCAAGGGTTAGAAAAAAGACAGCAGGAAAAAGAAGAAGAAGCTGTGCTTAACAGTTACAGAACAGCTCAGAATCGAGATGAATTAAACTGTGCAATGATGCGTGCATTAGTTGCCGGAGATTACATCGAAACTCTGGGATGCAAATTTTGATAGAACAGAAATATAGGAGAAAAGAGATGAAGAGTAGAATTGCAGTACAGGGTTGGCATGGTTCGTTTCATGATATTGCCGCCAGGAATTATTTTAAGGCAGGTGTCGAGATTGTTCCATGTGACAGTTTTCCGCAGTTATTTGAAAAAATTGAAAATGATGAAGCTGATTTTATTGTAATGGCAATAGAAAATTCTGTTGCGGGCAGTATTTTAGCTAACTATGCACTTATTAGAGATTCTGATGTTTCAGTTACGGGTGAAATTTTTTTAAGGATTCAGCAGAACTTATTAGCATTACCGGGTCAAAAAATTGAAGACTTGAAAGAGGTTCATTCTCATCCAATGGCAATAGCACAAAGTAGAAAGTTTTTTGATCAATATACAAGTATCAGACTTATAGAGTCTGCAGACACTGCATCAAGTGCAAAAATGATTCAAGATGGACAGCTTAAAGGTGTTGGAGCTATTGCGGGAAAGCTTGCCGCGACGACATATAATCTTGAAATTATAGCTGAATCCATAGAGACAAACCATACAAATTACACAAGGTTTCTTGTTCTAAACAAAAAAGATAAAAGCAACTATATGACGATAGAGCCAAACAAGGCTACGATATGTTTTACGCTGCAACACAAGCCGGGAAGTTTATCGCATATATTATCTGTTCTTGCTTTTTACGATCTTGACTTAACCAAGATACAATCATTACCTATTTTGGGGAAAGAGTGGCAGTATCTTTTTTATGTAGATATCAAGATGACAGATTATGAAAGATATCAGCAGGCCTTAAGTGCAGTTCAGCCACTGGCGGACTCATTTGAGATTTTGGGTGAGTATAGGATTGGCGAGAAAATTATTTAATATGAGGATAAAGATGAAAAAGATGTGTATAATTGGTCTAGGACTTATTGGTGGTTCAATGGCCATTGATTTACGAAAAAGAAAGTTTACAGACCATATAATTGGTGTTGACAACGACAAACTACATTCACAGACAGCACTAAATCTTGGCATTGCAGATGAGATAATGAGTTTAGAAGATGGAGTCAAGGCTGCAGATGTAGTACTTATAGCAGTGCCGGTAAGTGCGGCACTAAAGCTGTTGCCTGATGTTTTGGATTGTGTTACAGACCAAGTTGTTACAGACGTGTGCTCTACAAAAGAGACTATTATGAAAGTAATAGAGGATCATCCGAAGCGTTCCAGGTTTATCGGCTCTCATCCGATGTCCGGAACCGAAAATTCAGGACCATGGGCAGCAATTCCAAGACTTTTTGACGGGAAAGTTGCAATTTTATGTGATATCGAAAAGTGTGACGAAGATGCATATACTACAATTAAAGAGATATACACAGTATTAAACATGCGTCTTGAACATATGAATTCAAAGACTCATGATATTCATGTTGCCTATGTTTCTCATATTTCACATATATGTTCATATGCACTTGCGGTAACAGTTCTTGACAAAGAAAAAGATGAACAGCAGATTTTTAATCTTGCAAGTGGTGGTTTTAACTCCACAGCACGTTTGGCAAAAAGTGGAGCAGATATGTGGACGCCAATTTTTACAAACAACAAAGAGAATGTTCTTGAAGTTATGGACACATTTATAGAAAAGATACTATCTATAAGGAGATGCATAAAGAATGATCGAACAGATGAACTAACAGCATTTATTGAAGAAGCAAATAAAATTCGAAGAGTATTATCAAAATAAAGGAAAAAATAATGGATATTGCAAAACTTACAGACTGGGGAATACCGGTAGATCAGACGAAACCGCTTATCATAGCGGGACCATGTAGTGCTGAGAGCGAAAAGCAGATTATGCAGACAGCTACAGAACTCGCAGAGATGAATGTGCCAATTTTTCGTGCAGGAATTTGGAAGCCGAGGACGCGACCGGGCTGTTTCGAGGGAGTTGGTACTATTGGACTTCAATGGATGAAGAGAGTAAAAAAAGAGACCGGTATGCTTACCGCAACAGAAGTTGCTAATCCAACTCACGTATTTGAAGCCATCAAAACAGGTATAGATATATTATGGATTGGAGCAAGAACAGCAGTAAATCCTTTTGCTATACAGGAGATTGCTGATTCACTTCAAGGAGTAGACATACCTGTTATCTTAAAAAATCCTGTAAATCCTGATATTGATCTTTGGGAGGGGGGTATTGAGAGATTATATAATGCGGGACTAACCAAGATTGCGGCACTGCATAGAGGTTTTTCAGGTTTGGAAAACTCTCCACTTAGAAACGAACCACAATGGCAGTTGCCAATTGAGTTACGTCGAAGATTACCAAATCTGCCATTAATATGTGACCCAAGTCATATATGCGGTAGAAAAGATTTACTGAGCAGTATTGCACAAAAAGCAATGGATCTTGATTATCAAGGGCTTATGATAGAGACTCACTGCAATCCTGAAGATGCAAAAAGCGATAAGGAACAACAGATTAAACCGAAAATATTAAAACATATGCTAGATAGTTTGGTTATTAGAAGAACTAATACAGATGATATAAACATTCAGAGAGAGCTGACTGAGTTAAGAACAAATATTGACAGGCTTGATACATCTCTTTTAGAGATATTGGGAAAAAGAATGGAAGTTTCACAGCTGATTGGTAAGCTTAAGAAACAGAATAACATAACCGTTCTACAGTCTGGTCGTTGGGATGAAATTGTGCAGCGGGTGCAGATGAGAGCTGCCAAGTTTGGTTTCAGCACAGAGTTTACCGATAAGTTATTCAAGGCTATTCATGAAGAATCTATCAGGCTTCAAGAAGATATTATGAACTAAATGACTGGTCGACAGACAATATCAATTGCACCCTTGCGCGGAATCACAAACGTAACTTTCAGAGATATTTACGGGCGTATGTTTCATGGAGTTGACTATGCTTTGGCACCATTTGTTTCCGCCACATCCGGAAAAAAGGTAAACTTATCGGTTTTAAAAGATATTCTTCCGGAATACAACAGGAATATGCGTGTAATTCCTCAGGTTATTGGATCAAATCCCAATGATGTCAACATGATGTTTCATATTATAAATCAGGAGTTTGGTTATGATACAATTAATATAAACATGGGATGCCCTCACAAACCAATTGTGTCCAAGGGTAGAGGTTCCGGTTTTCTTAAAAATCCGGATTCTATATGGAGAATGCTTGACAAACTCTTTGACGACAGCAATTTTCATATTACGGTTAAGACACGTTTGGGGTATGATGATCCGGAAGAGATAATCGGCTTGATACACAAATTCAATAACTATCCAATTAAGGAACTTATCATTCATACAAGAACGGCCAGACAAATGTATAAAGGTGAGACCAATCCTGAATTTTTTGTCAAATGTATGGAAATTTCAAAAATTCCATTGGTTTACAATGGTGATATTTTTTCTGTTGAAGATTATAATATGCTAAAGAAATTGATTCCTGATTGTACATCATGGATGATTGGTCGCGGGGTAGTTTCGAATCCCTTTCTGCCTCAAGAAATTAAAGGAAAAGTATTTTCTCAAGCAGATAAAACAAGAGCTATTTATAAACTTCATAATTCTTTATATGAGGAATATTCAAAAATTCTTTTTGGTCCGACACATTTACTAGGAAAGATGAAAGAGTACTGGTTGTATATGTCAGAGAACTTGCCGGACGGCAGGAAGCTTCTTAATAATATCAGACGAGCAAAAACATCGGAGCATTACGAAGAGATAGTAAATAACTTTTTTCAGAATTGATTTGTTTTAAGAAGGACGAGAGTGCAAGCTTCCTGAGCTTCTATTCCAACCTTTTCCAGCTGTTTCATTATCTCTGCATCTTCTGTTCCCGGGTTAAAAATTACTCTTTTGGGTTTAATTTTTATAATTTGTGGAACAATTGGCAACAGATTAGCAGCTCTTAAATATAAAGTAATTGTATCAATCTTATCCGGAAATGACTCGAGATCTGGATAACATTTCAAACCATCAATATTGTCAAATTTTGGATTAACAGGTATGGGATTATGATTATTGGCAATTAATTCCTGTAATGCTTTATATGCATATCTATCAGTTTTGTTGCTCGCACCTATTATTGCAACTGTTTCTTGCATTTTTTACTCCTTGTTTAATTATTTTTTCAAAGCCATAGGCTTTTTTTAATAGTACTTTCAGCCCATATGTTTAATAGTTAATTGGTTATTATAAACATGATTCAACATTTTGGAAAGACAAAAGACAAAAAAAGGTGATAAAAATTTGTTTTTTGTCGGCAAACTTTAATTTTTCGGTTGAAGCAACAAACATGCATTTTGCTCAATAGAATTAGGAAATAAATTTCCATTTTTTGCGTTTTTGGGGTGATCCCTTAAGGCGGGATGAAAAGTTTATGAAAAATTGTTAGTTAGATTTTTTTGAATGCGAGACGGGAGCGACGATGTCCTCATCGTCATACAAAACAAATATAAGGAGCGTAGGGACTTCCTTTAAACCTATTTACGGCATTTGAAATTAAGAAAAACGGATAAGTGTTTGTAAATAAGGGAGTTGTTTCGATTATTAGCTTCACCAAATGGGTGAAGAATTTTCTGAATTTCAAACCGCAAGGGGGTTGCCAGTTTT
>CAYTUX010000279.1:0-4830 GCA_964441455.1 uncultured Victivallales bacterium
CTGTTCATGTCGGGAAAAAAGTGCTTCACCGTCTTGAGCATGACTCCTACAAGAACTTCTCCAGATTTCTTTTTCTTTCTGCGTCTGCCCGAAGTTCCGAAATACGGTTGTGGATTATTGCCATGTTCATTTTTGATATTTCTTTTATCAGCTTTTGTACTTCTTTGTAGTTCTTTATCCATTGTTCAACCTCATCAACCATTTCAAGTGGAATATATATTATTACACAAATATTAAATCAATTCATACAAGGAGTCAGATATGTTAGATGATAATTTTACAGAATTATGCCATGTTGCTTTTAAGGAAAACTGGAATAGTAACGCTTTTAAAATTGGTTCTGTCAAAAATTGTATGAAAAAGATAATTATAATAAATACTAAAGAATTTCATATTGGTTCTTCGAAATGCATTAGTAAAACATAAAATATGTTAAATATTACTAGTTATTCAATTCAAATATGTAGGAGAGTCCGATGAGGGTAAGATCTTTTTCAAGTACAAACGGCATATCTAAGCCATCAAGCACCCAACCGGCATAACCTCCGGTTGCGGCCAGATTAATTTCATCAACATCCAAAACTTTCTTAAGATGTGCAACAGTCTCACGCAAGATACCTCTGTAACCAACCGTTGCACCAATTTTGATGGCATCTTCAGTGCTCTTACCTATTAAAGGAACATCCCCTTTAAGTTCAACATGAGGAAGCAATGCTGTCTTTTCGTGCAGATAGTCTGTCATCAAAGGCAATCCGGGCGTAATAATTCCACCAATATATTTATTGTCAGAAGATAATATATCAAATGTCAAGGCTGTACCAAAATCTGCAACAATTGCAGGATAACCATAAAGCTTAGATGCGGCAACAGCATTAACTAATCTGTCGGCACCAATACTCCCGGGATTTGGATAATCAATTTCAATACCTAAGTTAATCTTGTGTGAAACAAATATCGCATCGTTTTTTACGGCACATTTCAAAGCCCTCGCCCATCGATCATTTAAATCAGGAACAACCGATGCCACAATTGAACCATCCAGAACCTGCTCCCCCTTTAAGTCAATAATAAGGTCTTTAATGGCTGTATAAGTTGAGTCAACCTTCTTTATCCTGGACTGCTTTATAATACTATAATTATCTGCAATACCAAGAGTTGTGCTTGTATTTCCAATGTCAACAACTAAACATTTCATGATTAAAACTTATTAAACATCTGATTGCCACCCTGCGGTCTGTAATTATAGATCTGCATTAAAGCCTGATTTTTCTGAACTTCATCCATAGCTGCTGATCCGCCAAGCCGTATTGCTTTATCTAGAGCAATCTTAGCTGAATTCATATCTTTTAACTGATAGTTTAAGGTTGCCATATCAAGCCATGCCCGCCAATCATTCTGATTAAGCTTTAAATACTTATTCAAACAGTTTCTTATATTTTTAATATCACCTAAAGCTGAATAAAGTTGAGCCATTTCAACATATAAACCTGAATCCTTCTGCAATAAATCCATGGCGGAAACTTTTGTCAAAATTTCCTGCATCTCTTTCTTCATCCCGACACTATTATACAGTTTTGCAACAAACAGTTGCTGTGAAGGAGTTAAAGGTGCTTTTCTGATAACATTAATCGTATGAACAAATCTTTCTCTATAACCCGCCTCTGCATATAGTTTGGTTAACTCAAGAAGTTTATCAATTGGAGGATTTGGCTCGTTTCTTACCTCTGTTTCAAGTGCTGAAATCTTTGCTGATGTCCTAACAATATTATCAATATTACCAGCAAATGCTTTTGCTCTTTCATTACCGGGATCCATACGGCAAAAATCATCTATTAAATTCTGCGCATCAGCAAATTTGCCTATTCGTAAATATACCTCCTGAATCAATCTGAAGTTTGCTTCAGGACTTAATGGATATAAAATATAGGCTTCTTTAAATGCATTCTCAGCAGATCTCATATCAACTCTATTTGCATATAAACCCGCAATGGCTCCCCTTAACTTTGAAAATGATTTTCGTGCAACAATGTCTTTATAAAATTTTGGATTCCGAGTCAGTTTTCGAACATACCAATCCCAGAAATCTAAGTCATTGTGCTTGTTGGTCTCTGAAATTGCTGTCTTTTCTGAATTAATCTTCATAATAAGACCATTGGGCGTAAGATATGGATACATCCAACGAATAACATAACTCTCTTCAACATAAAAATCGTGCTTCCATTTGTTTTTCTCAAAAATCATTTTTGCAAGAATACCATTAATCTCCATAACGCCCAAAGCACCTTGAACCTGAACTCGTCCGCCCACAATCTGAATGTCTCCATTAGGAGGCCTGGTTCCGGCTTTTACTTCGTCAATGTAAACCTGAAACGCATGTGCACTATCATTCTTGCTTGGAATCCATATCTGATCTCCATACAGATCTCGTGTTATGCTCATGAATGTGTTATCTGCAAGAGCATTCTGAGTAATCAAAAATACATCAGGTCTGACATCTGCCGAGTAAATCATATATGTTGGAACAAATCGTCCGGGATCTGTTCCTCCATAGAAAACAGCATTTGGTGTCATCTCCGGAGGATACTCCGGATTAGGCAAGGGTTCATCTTCTTCATCCAACTCCTCTGAAACAGCATCTGCTCCCCTGAGCTGATAGTTGCCAAACTGCCAACCGAAATCATGTCCATTCTGTTCTGCTCCACCATAAACCCTGATAAGCTCTTTGTTTGTGTAGTTCTCTCGTATTGGAATTATCATCATGCAAAGAGCTCCAACCAAAGAGCATACATATAACAAAGAAAATCTTTTCTTAAATATCATCTTGGAAAAAGCTAAACCAAATATCAAACCATATCCAATCCAAAAAGTAAACAAAGCATGGGATGAAATAAATTTAACCTTCTGAATAAATGCATCCTGAATGTCTCCCTTTGGATTTGCCAAAGATATAAGTAGAATACTCATAACAAGAAAACCTGAAAGGATAGCAATAAACCACTTACATGATGTGCTGTCAAAATCTGTCTTGAGTACAAAATGATCGTTCCTCATTAAATAGGAAATAAGAATAAAAAGGAAAAATGGAAGTAGTAGTAATGCTAACAAACCAAAAACCTGAAAGGATGCCGATGGAACCCCCTCGGGAAGCTTCTCGCCCAACAAACTCATAGCACTAAATAAGTTCTGTATAATCTTTACAAAATATAATAACCCCAATCCGGCTATTGCTGCAAAACCAAAACCTAATGTGATCTTTTCTGACCAATGTGTCTCAATTCTACCAATAATCTTATCGACCATCTCCTTAAACTGATTAATGAAAATCATTAAAAAACCAATACCGGACATAATTAGCATTAAAGCAATTAAAGGCTTGTATAAAATAGAAAAAGCAACAATAGTACCAAAAAGTAACTCTTCTAAAATGATAATTAAAAAACATGCTATAAACAGAACAATACTTGCATATAAAGCTTTAAACTTCCGACCAAACAGTTTGATTTCCCAGGCAGCAAAAGGCAAAAAACCAAGTAGTGCAACAGGTAGTGTAAATTGAATACGCAAATCCTTTAAGTAATCCCCTATCTGACTAATGAAACGCAAAGTAAATATGGGTGCAGGCTTAATCCTCTCGTATTGCCCCCTGCTTAATGCATGAATAAATCCTTCCCATGTTCTTGGATATCCCCAGTTCATTGGAGGATTCCTCAAATCAGAGACAATCGGCATATATAGATAAAATGAAACTCCAAGCTGTGCAAGCAACATTGCAATAGCAACTGTTTTACCTCTCGGAAGTACAAAATATGCAGCAACCATCGCAAATATATTAAGTGCTAAATAAACTTTAAATGCTAAATCAGTAGGATGCTCAATACCCGGCAGAAAACCAGATTTAATCATCAGATAAACAAGAGCATAAGGTATCATTAACAAAATAAAATCTCGTGTCAGCTGCAGATCCTTAAGAAACATAACAATCAAAAGTGGTACAGCTGCAAGCAATAAAACCTGATAGTTCGTCAAGCCAAGACCAAAAACAAATGCAGTAAAAAACAGTAATTTATCACTTGGCTTATTTAACCACATATAGGTTAAAAGAAAGATTATAACAAGAAAAAGTGCATTCAGACTATATACTTCAACAATAACTGATTGTGACCACATTACCGGTGAAAAAGCAAAAGCAAAACTTGCAACAACTCCACCAAGAACACACATAACATTCTGAGATGAGGATGATTCATGCCCCTTTACCAAATCTGATTTCTGCAGAAGATCTTTACCGGAACGACATATCAGCAAAGCAGTTATACCTGCTGCCAGAGCACCGAAAACCGCTGACAGCAATGCTATCGCCCATGCAGGGTTAGGTTGACCTAAGTATTTAACAAAAGAGAAAATACGACAAAACAACCAGGAAAACATCGTCCATATGGGATAACCGGGAGGATGTGGAACTCCCAACCAGTCTCCGGCAACTGCCAGCTCCCCGGAATCTTCCAACGTTACTGTCGGTGCTAAAGTTAATAGATATCCAATAAAAGATAGAACTGTAGCTGCCCAAAATGCTATCCAATCATGCTTCTCAAAAAACTTATCTCTCTCTAACATTATATATCTTCCTTTAAAAAATTATTCTTATATAAATTCATCAATAAAGAATAATACATTAAAACTCAACTCAATGCAAGAGCCATATTTTCCTTAATTTCAGATATCTTGATCTCTATACCTCATCAAAATAATTCTTAATCTCCCAAACTGACTGATATTATTGATGTTTATGAAATTTTTTGCAATTTCAACAAAAAAAGGGGCGGAAAATGA
>CAYTUX010000280.1:0-4697 GCA_964441455.1 uncultured Victivallales bacterium
CACGTTCAAAAAACGAGCCGATAACTAAACAACTCTGTTCATTTAGTTCCGCCAACAGAGCATTACGGCGGTTAAGTAATTTTTTATAATTTTTCATACTGCATTGTATCACTATTAATAGTGATATACAAGATAAAAAAAAAGAAATTGATAAATATTATAGAGTTTTGTAAAATGCGTATATTAGATAGGGTTAAAACCCGGGGCTATTAAAATATCGCCCCTCCGGGGCTTTCAATTGCCACGTCGTTGCTGTCGCAGGCTCCAGGCTCTCTTAGACTGCGCCTTGAGTCGCTACGAGTCTCAGTTTATAAGCGTTCAACACTGCAACGAGGATCGTTGCGTTACCTAAAGAAAATGTAAACGGTAAACTATTGTGTTGCGTAGCAATTTATCTATATAGATGCCAATGAGGACATCGGCACTCCCAAAATTCCTCTCCCCTTTCAGATCCAAAGTGCTCCTCCCCTGCTTACCATCAAACCAAGAGTTTGTTCCTTCCTACCCACGGAGTGAAACTTAACACTTAGCACTTACCACTAAAAACTTTTTCCGGAGGTGTCCGAGGTACGAAGACGAAGGGGTTCTTCTTCTTTGCGTCATTTGCGTTCCCGATTGGGGAATATCACTCCGTGGGGAGGAATGTTTTTTTGTTGGGGGAAATGCACAACAAAACATCTTATTCCCGATGGGGCAAGCCCACCGGAGATCTCCTGCAACGAATGATTGTTGCGTTACTTACGTTCCCGACCTCTTAATCATTCTGCTGTAAATCATTCTGCAAAAACTCTTCTAAAAAATTGTCATATATAAAAATATATCATACAATATCGACATTATGAATATATTAGAAGAATTAAACAGTCTGGCCGAAGAAAGCTATAAGGAATTTAACAGCAAAATAATCCCTACAAAGCAAAAAACTCTTGGCGTCAGGACTGCCGCATTAAGAAAACTGGCAGAAAATATAGCTGAAGACGACCCCATGTCTTTCATAGTAATTGACAAACAAAACATTTATGAAATGATATTGCTTGAAGGAATGACTCTCTCTTATTGGGATAAACCATTTACAGATTTACTTCCACTGACAGAAAGATTTTTAAATAAAGTAGACAATTGGGCGCAAGTGGATTCAACAATCTGTGATTACAAAAACATCAAAAAAGAAAAAAAAGAAATTTTACATATCGTTAAAATTTGGCTGAAATCTGACAAAGAATTCTTTGTACGTGCAGGGCTTGTCATGCTGCTTGCCCACTATGTGGATAAAAAACACTTAAAAACTATTTTCAAATTATCGCAAAAAGTAAAACATACAGGATATTACGTATATATGGCAAATGCATGGTTGATTTCTCAATGCATGGCAAAATACCCGGAAGAAACAATTGTTTTCCTGAAAGATAATACTTTAGATAAAAGAACACATAATAAAGCAATTCAGAAATCTCGAGAAAGTTACCGGGTTTCAAAAGAAAACAAAGAAAAAATCAAGCTGTTAAAAAGAACATAAAGGTTAATAATCATGAAATTTGAAATAAATAAGTATCGATTTGGAGTAAACTACACCCCTACCCGCTCCTGGTGGTACTGCTGGAATGATTTCCAGGCTGATGCCATCGCTGAAGACTTGGATACAATAGCCGAGCTTGGTGCAGATCATATTCGCATTATGCTGATCTGGCCATACTTTCAGCCAAATCCACAGGAGGTAAGCAAGGCTCATCTTGATCGACTGAAAACGCTGATGGAACTGGCAAAAGAACGACAACTTGACGTATGTGTGAGTTTATTTGTTGGTTGGTTATCAGGTTATGCCTTCAAACCATCATTTCAGTCTGACGATTCATTCTATAATCTTTCAGAGAGTCAAACTCATCAGGACCATTATATAAAAAGTGTTGCAGAAGTACTGAAATCACATGACAACTTTCTAGGTTTAGATCTCGGCAATGAATTAAATTGCTGCTGGCGAACAGAAGATTTGACAATGGGAGATCAGTGGAACCGTCACATGTTGGAGCTTGCCAATCAATGTATTGATGGTATCCATGTGAACGGGGTAGATCACAATCCGTGGTTTCACTCTGCAACTTTCTCACCAAAAGGTCTGGCAGAAACGCAAAAGATTATACCGTTGCACTGCTGGACACTCTTCACGGGAATGCTAAATCGTGCGAATGGTGATTGCTTTGATCCGCGATGCCTACGTCTTCCTGAAGCCATGACGGCGTTGGCTCGATCATACGCAGGTGATGCACGTAAACCTATCTGGATTCAGGAATATGGAATGTCTGAGGACTGGACAGAAACGAAGAATATACCAAGATTCCTGGAAGAATCCACTATGAACGCAATTGATTCCGGGGTAAGCTGGTTTACATGGTGGTCAAGTCACGATCTTGATAGAAAATATAAGTTCCATCCTCTTGAATATTCGCTCGGCTTAATAACACATGATCAGAAAATCAAGCCACAAGGGCATGTATTCAAAAAGATTGCTGAAACTTATCAGGGAAAGGAAGTAACAGCCACAAAAGTGCTAGAGCTTACACAACCACCAAAAAGTCTTGATAAAGATTCAACAATCAAATGGCTGGAAGAGTGGATTAAATAGACGAGTTTTACTCGTCGTGCTACGTAATATGTGCTAAGTTGCACTCCATGGGGAGAAACTGTTTTCTTATTCGTTATATTCGTGTTAACTCTTGAAAATTTCGTCTCTTCTGTCGTGCAAATAATCTAGATATTTTTTCTGATACTCTTCTGGTAAAAAAGAATTTCTAATTATATCTTCCGTGGACAAAATCTTGTTTTCAAATCTATCATAAATTGCACTAGCGGCTTTTAATGGTATTTGAAAATAATTTGCCAAAACATCAAAATCAGCTCTTTTCAATCTATTCTTTTTCCCATTTATTGTTAAAGCTGACTCTTCTGAATCTTTTGGTTCAACAATTTTGGTATTCAGCAAATCATATGCCGGAGATAATTCTATTGATCCATTCTGGTTATGAATCAGTGAATAGTTTTTCAAATGCATATCTGAATTGCCAACTAAATGCGAAAAGAGAACTACCTCAAATAGTCTTTGCTTATCAAAACCGGGATTTGTTGAAAATCTCGTTATTGTTTTTGAAATTTGTTCTACAGACCCATGATATTTGTATTCGGTCAGCCGCTCTTGTAACTGACACATATCCTCCATATGAATTTTTTCTTTTTTAACTCGATCAATTCGCTTGGTAATATAAGCAAGTTCTCCACTTTTAAACCTAATTAATCCATGAGGAACTACCTTAATATTAAAAGATTCGGCTAAATCCATAGTTAAGTCTTCGTTTTCAGGCAAAAACGCATACTCATCTGAAGGAGGCTTAAGAATAAATGCACCCCATAAACCTGCAATAGTTATTTTTCGAACGCTATTATCCTGAATATCTGACAAATGCACAGAGAGCTTCTTCTGAACACCTGTAACAGATTTGCTGCCCAATATTAAATCTTTGGCAAGCTTTCCTATCTCTTCTAAGTTATAATCTAAAATAGGGGTTTTTTTGCTGTCAAAAAATTTCGTAGAACATTTTGAGTGGTAATCCCCCGTTTCAAGAAGTTCTTTCTTGCAGATTAAACATCGTTTCATATCTTTTGCCTCCTAACCGATACCGCACCAATAGTATCCTCGCAACATGCTAACAAAAGATCCATGCGATCAAAGGTATCAATTTTCAAGACCTGATGTGCAATCAACAGCAGCCACCCCTCGGGAATCAATCCATCAAAAAATGGTATCATTGTTTTTGAAAAAAAAGGTTCATGCTGTAATGGCAGTGTTAAGCTAATAGCTTTTGCATTATCTAGATACTCTTTGTCATATTCAAAGATAAAGCCTTCATCATTTTGCTCAATGATTCCAGCAAACAATGAATTCATATATACAAATCCCTGTTTCTTCATAACATTAACTCCTATCAATAGGTACCGGACCTACTACATGTCCAAACAACATTAATACCTGATTAACCTTATCAATGCGAACAGTTGGTTTACCCTGCTCAAGATCTCTAATGAATCTAAGTCCAACTCCAGCTCTTTCTGCCAATTCAACTTGAGTCAGATTCAAATCTTTTCTTCTCTGTTTTATAAATGTTATTAATTTTTCTGTGTTCATGTTACCCTCCGCAAATGATTTTTTCTTTTAAAACAAACTAATATTATACCCTTTAACGTATAAAATCAAGAAAAATATTAAAAATATACCCTAAAGGTTATAAAAACATCAACAAAAACAAAATTATACCCTAAAGGGTCCTTGTTTTTATACTTTTGGGTGACAAAATAGATTTTTGTACTACAACCATTCAACTTCTTGTTATTTTTGATCGTTTATTTTTTAATAATATTTATTTCCAATATCTTACAAAACGAAAAATCAATAGTCAACTGTTCCTGTTTTTGAAAGCAATTCGATGAAATCGAACAAGGATTTTTCATAATGCTAGTTGTCCAGCTACTAGCAAGCAATATAAGCACTAAAACTAACAGCATTTTTTTAAACAGCTAATAGCTGGACATAAGAGCAATTATAAAAAGACCGTTGTTCCAACTTGTTGGAATGCTTTCAAAAACAATCCGTGGATATCGGTGTTCATCGGTGGCTAATCTCTTCTTAATTTATTTTTTTGTGTCTTTTG
>CAYTUX010000281.1:0-3735 GCA_964441455.1 uncultured Victivallales bacterium
TTTTAGACTTTTGTGGACAGCGAGGACGTATTAGCTCCTCCCCCTGCTAAGGGGAGGTGTCGCGCGAAGCGTGACGGAGGGGTATTTCTCCCGTTTTCCAATCTAATGTTAGAATGCAGCTCGGGAGGGTCGGTGTCCTCGCCGACTAATTCGAACAACGTGAGAATAAAGAATTGAAAATGGTGGACAGCGGGGACGTATTAGCTCCTCCCCTTGCTAAGGGGAGGTGTTCGAGGAACGAGAACGGAGGGGTTCTTCCTCCCGTTTTCCAAACTAATGTTAATCTGTAGTTCGATGCAGACAATGCATGAATGTGACTTTCTTTACGATTTTAAGGAAAAGGGTTTGAATAAAATAAGATACCCGCAATGATTTACGAAGAGCCGTTCTTATGGAGTGTTTTTGTCCATGGATTTCTTTAATCTTTTTTTTAATCTGTCGCCACCCATTGAAATACACAATTTCCTCAGTTCACTAGTTTTCTTAAGTCTCATAGTTATTGAGTGAGGACTCATATCAATTTTCATCTTTAATACTCTCCAAATTCTTTATATCGTCCTGATCTTGACCGCTTAACCGCAACGATTTAAGCTTAATAAGCCCCTCTGGAGAAACAACAGGTAATTCTCCTTCATCCCATACTTCTATACGTTTTGTTCTCCAGACTTCCTCTATTTCCGGCGTTAATAATAGCATATCCAACATTAAGGGTTCATTTGAATCAGAAGCAATTTTTGTTAAACGGTAAATCTGAATAGTTCCATTTTTAAAATTCATTAAACCTGCATCAAATGAAAACCCCAGTTTCATGGCAACATCTTTTGCTTTTTTTAATGTCTCTTTTTCGATTAAAATATCAATGTCCAAAGTAGCTCTAGGAAATGCATATACAGCCATAGCTAAACCACCACATAAAGCGTATTCAATTTTTTCTCTCTTAAATTCTGCTACAAGTTGTTTGAATTCTTCAAATAGTTCCATGTCTTCTGTTCTCTAACTTTTTTAAAGTTTAAATATATTAAATAATATTATAAAATGTTCTTGTGGTGAATGCAATAATAATCTTTTATATTCAGCTTTACAATCCACATGATTGGCATTTTTTTAGTTCAAATTCTGCTATGCCGACTATTGAGTTTTAACTTTAATTTTGAAATATTGTTTGGTAGTTGTATTGGTGAATGATGTTGTTATCGTATCATTACTACCACTTCCCATCTGAACATTACAGTCGGGAGCATCACTCCATGATAACAGATTGTCTGATGACAACAGTCTGTACAGGCGTTGTGTTGAACTGTTGAAATTTATGGTTATATGTTCTTCATTCAAATCAATTGATGCATTCAGTACAGAATTGTGATTTGTCGGATCTGTATCTGCGATCCACTCTTCATAGTTTGTCATACCATCATTGTCACTGTCTATATTTCTGTCATTTGAGTTAGCAGGATTGAGATTGAACTTAATTTCCCAGGCATTTGGCATGTCATCATCATCCCAGTCAGGATACGAGGTTATACCTTTTATACAAAAATTTGCAGAAGAATCAAATGAGGTAAGATCTATCCACTCTGTTTCATTCCAGTAAAAGCTTTGGTTTGTATCAGCTGTTGATGTGACGACTGTATTGTTTAATCTTTTGAAGCTCATTTTGCCAAGAGTCTCCAGGTATGTTTCAAAATCCTGTTGGGGAGTAGAATTAGTATATAATAAAACAGGAATTTCAGAAGTTTTGTCGTAAGGTTGCCCGCCTTGTGAAAGATTTAAAACAATATAGAATGGATCGTCTTTTAACAGATGAACTTTAGTATCAAGATTAATAGTATGTAACCCTGTTCTTTCAACGTGCCCAGTTTGAAATGTGGCAGTGCTGCTGCATAAGCCATTCGTAAATTGCATGTAAACTGAAATGCTGTAATCTACACTATTTTCTGCAGTGAAAAAACTTACAGCAATAAGATCTTCATCTTCCTCGGCAATAAAAGCATTCATTGCTTTATCTACAGGAAGAGTGTCACGCCAGCCATGATAGTCATGATAATAAAAGTTAAGATATGTTTGTCTTTCAACATTTTTAAATGATACAGCACCCATCTGTTCATCCTTGCAGCAATGTTTGTCATCATAAGAGATCCAGAAGTATCCGTCACTACTCCATGATGAACCCCAGCTGTTCTTGCATAGCCATGCACCGGGATTCGCACTCTTAGTTGTCTTGTTGTCATTCCAGCCGGCAACGGCAATAGAGTGGTTTGGATCACGAATGTCTGATGCCGGCTGATAGTGACTGTCTGTAGCACTGTCATAGAAACTGCTGTCCCAGAACATGCATGTTGCTATTGCTCCATGATCAATTATTGTCTGCTTGATTTTATTTCTGCTTGATTCACCATCATCAATAAACCATTCTACATGTTTTGGATAATAATAATGATAACTGCCGGCTGTTCGAGCAGGTGGAGTAGAGTATGATTGTCCATCCATATCCCTTACGACCCCTTCACCTCTTGAGATATAAGCAGTTGCCACACGATAATCTCCGCCCATATGCACCTCCAGTCCATCTCCGGTTGGCGGTGTCAGATCATCATTGTTAAACTGGTTGAATCCATTCCACCAATCAAGATGATACTCAGCAAGATTTGGATCGCCTGTTTCAGCATTATCTTTCCACTCTCCTGATATCTGCATATTACTTTCAAGTGCCGCCATCGTTCCGTGTGCCCAGCAAGTACCTCCTGACTGACTTTTAACGGAGGTCATAAAATTTGTTCCATTCACATTACGCAGGTCAAAACTTGCCGGCAGATCCGCCCATGCCGTCAAGCTTGTCAGAAATGTTAAAGCGAACATACATAAATAAAGCTGGGATCTAAGGCCTTGTTTAGTATGTATGTATGATATTTTTTTTGTCATAATAATTCATCCTCAATTATTACTTTTATCAGACAGATATTTTCTTTTTGGGGCGTTTGGGGGATTTTTATATTCCAGAAGATTACCGCGTTTTAGAGATGTATCGCCATTTATGATTTTTGCATAAGAGATTTTATCATCAACTTTTATTATTTGAATTTCTGCCAGTATTGCTCCCGGTACTATATTAAGCACATCTCCCGTCAGGGGATCTGTAATATAACTTGGCTCTCCTCGTGCAGTAAATTTGTCGCCAACTTTAAGTTCGTAGTTTTCCCCGCCGTTTATTATTATACCATTTGATGTTGCTTGAGCAATGACAGGTTGCCAGTAGGTGGTTGGTATTTTTTCTGTAAGCTCATTCACTCCCTGACGAATTGCAAGAGATGTTGCCTCGCCTAAGGGGGTCTTAAAAAAGGCGTCGCCTCCAAAAGTTACATTTTTTTCTTGTCCTCCTGCCGCTGCAAAGTATGTTCTTACATTTGCGGCACATGAAATGGATTCAAGTATTTCTCCAGTTTCAACACTGATAACCGTCAGTGTCATTGAAACCCTTGCTTTGCTTACACTCCAGCTGGTAAAAAAATGTGTTATGCCTGCAAAAATGGAAAATCTGCTGTTTTCACTGAAATCATTAACAACGCCTCTGATCAGATATCGCGAATGTACCAAACGTCCAAATCTTGTTTTTCCCTCTTCTCTGAATTGCGGAAGTTTCTGTAGTGCGTGTTCACCTAAAATGTTTGCCAGCTGTTTTCTTTCAATAACAACAAAGTTATCGGATGCAATAAGCTCTGCAACTAAAAGATCTGCCAT
>CAYTUX010000282.1:0-48298 GCA_964441455.1 uncultured Victivallales bacterium
TTCTAATGCGGACGCCGAGGACGTATTAGCTCCTGCCCTGTTTAGGGGAGGTGTCCGAGACACGACAAAGGAAGTGAGGCTGGAGCCTGCGACAGCAATAAAAAGTAGTGTAATGTCCTACCGAGGACGGAGGGGTTCTTCCTCCCAAGTAAACCTTGCATATCAGTGTTAAATTGCAAGTTTACCCCGGGAGGGTCATCGTCCCCGATGACTAAAATTAGGAAGAAACTGTAGGGATACAAAAAAGTGGCTGTATCTCCTTGATTTATAAATAATTAGATGCAGGCTAGCCTGCAAACTTTTGCCATAACCACTACAAAAACTACGAGAACAAGGAAAAATATGAAAATAGCGATAGCCTGCGGCGGCACCGGAGGACACATATATCCGGGATTAGCCGTCGCAAAAGAGCTTAAAAGCAGAGGGTGCGAAGTAAGCCTGCTTCTAGCCGGTAAAAAAATTGAAAATCTTATTACAGAAGATTATGCAGACCAAATTATATCTATATCCTCTTGCGGTATTACAGGCAAACATATCTCTTTTCAAACATTAAAATCAGCTCTTTTAGTACTTAGATCCACGGTGAGATTCTTATTTGCATTTATGTCTGAAAGACCGGACAGACTTCTGGCAATGGGCAGCTACTCTTCTGTCGGTCCTGTCCTGGCTGCAAAAATATATCATATTCCTGTTTTCCTGCACGAAGGTAATGCCGTCCCGGGAAGAGCAATTAAATTCCTTTCAAGATTTGCAGATAAAATTGCGGTATCTTTTAATGGTGTTGAAAAGTATTTTCCGCAGAACAAAACAGTATTTACAGGATTCCCAATCCGAGATACGCTAAATCAAACTTTTACAAATGATGAATTTATTAAAACAAAATTTACAATTCTCATTATGGGTGGAAGTCAGGGTGCCCATATGCTAAATGAGTTTATTACAGATGTTATATGCAATTCTGATAAAAAGGAAAAGCTTCAAATTATACATCTGACAGGTGATCGTGATACCAATATGGTAAAACAAAAATATATGAATGCTAATGTCGATGCCTTAGTATTTCCATTCTTAAAAGAGATCGGCAAAGCATACAATGCAGCCGATATCGCAATATGCCGTTGCGGTGCTGCTTCATGTACTGAACTTGCCGCATTCAAAATTCCTGCAATATTTATCCCATACCCATATGCAATCGGAAATCATCAGTTCCACAATGCAAAAAATGCAGAAAAAGAAGATGCGGCATTTGTTATAGAAGAAAAAAATCTGAATGAAGAAAAAATAATATCAGCAATTGAGAAACTCATCTCTCAACCAGCTCTTTTGAATAAAATGACTCAAAAAATGGGAAATCTATACAGAGAAAATCCCACAAAAAAAATCGCTGATCTAATTACTTCGTAACGCTTAAAAAGATAAAATCTCTTCGACCCCATTGTGCCCGCAATGACGGAGCTGTAATCTTGTCTTTGCTCTGCCTGGCACATATGTCCCCATTGCCATCTTGTCTTCTGTCGCACCAATCGAGGCGACGGTGCCCATCAAGATTGCCGTGCCGCATACCGGCACGTCGAAGGCGGGTACATTCAGTCCATCTTACTTTTGATATGATTAGAACTGAATATATTGAAATTTGTACTTGAAACTCACAATAAGAAAATGATAATCTTAAAATTTAACAAATTATGATAAAAGGATCATGACACATAGAGAAATATTTACAGCAACTCTTCAGCGAAGAACTCCAACTGATCGGGTTCCACACTTCGAACTTGAGTTTTTTCTTACAATGGAAGCTTTTGGGCGCGTGCACCCGGCTCACAGAAACTATAACCAATGGAATCAGATGAGTGATACCGAACGCAATCTACACATCAAAGATGTTGCAGATCTTCATGTGGAAACTGCAAAAAGATTTGGAAACTATGGTATGCTTTTTCATCCCGCCGGAGGATGGAAAGATGAAGATACAAGAAGATCCATCGAACATGTCAGGAAACTTTCGGGGATGGAATACTTTGTTTCTGTGCATGGTGATGCAACATATTCTCTTCCAAATGGTGATAAAATGATGGATTTTGTTGTACAACTTGCCGACAATCCTCAAGGTATGAAAGATGCTGTTCAAGCTAATGTGGATCGTGCAATTGACAGAGGTCAGGAAATCAAAAAATGGGGAACAGTTGATGGATTCTGTCTTTGTTCCGATTACTGTTTCAACACAAGCCCATTTCTTTCACCTGATATGTTTGATGAATTTGTAACACCATATCTAAAACAACTAATTAAGGGATATCGTGAAATGGGATTTTATGTTATCAAACATACAGACGGAAACATAATGCCTATACTTGATTCTTTAATAGATGCCAACCCGCATGCATTGCATAGTTTGGATCCACAGGGAGGTGTTGATCTGGCTGAAATGAAAAGACTTGTCGGAGATAAGGTGTGCCTTATCGGGAATGTAAACTGTGCTCTACTGCAGACTGGCACAGAAGCTGAAGTTGTCGAAGATGTGAATAGAGCATTGACTGATGGCATGCCGGGGGGCGGTTATATATTTGGAACAAGCAACTGCATATATACAGGAATGAGTCTTTCAAGATATGAGTTAATGCTGGATATCTGGAAAAACAAAGGCAATTACTAGTCCTCATATTTTAAAAATGGCTTTCCAAATCTCAAAATAAAAAATAAATCAACCTGAGAATTAAGGTTTTTTCACTGGATTTTGCATTTAGATATTGAATATATGCTCAATATATTATAATATTAAGGTTTTACTTAAATTATATATTGAAAGAAAGTATAAACAATGATTAAATTTTTTAAAAACAGACTGATAATTTACATATTATCAACCCTTGCAATCTGTTCCTCTATCCTTGCAGAGACAGATAATTCTAATGTTCTAAGGCTTATCAATGATGGAGATGTGAAAAGTCTTTCAAAACTTATCGAAGTTGCTCCGGACAAAATCTTTCAGGCAAAGACAGCAAACTCATCCGGTCCGCTACACTGGGCGGTAGCTCTAAACCAGCCAAAAGTATTGGAACTATTTATAGACAAAGGTTTAAGCCCCAATGCCAAAACAGTCAAAGGAACAACACCGCTACACTACGCAGCAAAAGACAATAATGTTAAAATTGGCAAGCTGCTTATTGCAAATGGTGCCGATGTAAATGCAAAAAATGAAAGTGGATACACTCCAATCTTCTTTTCGGCACTTAGCAATGATACTGATTTTGTAAGTATCTTAATCAAAAACGGTGCCGATGTAAATGTTCTGGCAGAAAACAACACAACTCCTCTATACTGGGCGGCAAATGGTAATGCGACAAAAAGTGCAAACTACCTTATTAAAAGTGGTGCTATCGTTGATGTTGTAACAGTCAACGGGCACACACCTCTTTATTATGCAGTTCAAAACCAAAATCTTAAAATGGTGGAACTGCTAATTAAAAATGGAGCAGATAAAACAAAAGATCCTGAGATTGCAACACTTCCAGTCACAGATCCAAAAATTTCACAAATTCTTGAAGAAACAACGGTTAAAACAGAAAAACCAAAAGAAACTGCCTCGGACAAAACAGTAAAAGAGCCCAAGAAAGCAGAAACTTTAAAAGAGGAAAAGCTGACAGAAGATCAGACCAAAACTAAAGAGTTAGCAGATAAGATTGCATTAGAGAAGCAGATGATCAAAGAACATGGTGAGAAAAGATTCAAAGGGAGTATAACTTCTATGGATGGCTCTGTCTATAACGGGGATATTCTTTTAGGCAAACCTGATGGATTAGGTACAAAGCAATTCAGCAATGGTGACATATATTCCGGATACTGGGAAGATGGTGAAATCAGCGGAAAAGGAACATATAACTTTGCTGATGGGGGTGAGTATTCTGGTTCATGGAAAGATGGAAAGTTTGATGGATTAGGAAAACTGACTTATGCCAACGGAGACTACTTTGATGGGCTTTGGAGTGATGGCAGATTTATTGAGGGCAAAGGAAAATACACATTTGCTGATGGTGATATATATGAAGGCAGGTGGGAAAATGATTATTTGTGGGGCGAAGGAAAGTATCAGATACGTGGCGGCTTGACTATTCATGGTATCTGGGAGCAAAATGATTTAATAGAGGAATTTAAAAAAGATGAATGAAAAATATCCATTTAGTGAGATAGAAAAAAAGTGGCAGAACTATTGGAACGATGAAGGCTTCTTCAAAGTAGACGAAAAAGATACTGAAAACAAATTCTATTGTTTAATGATGTTTCCATATCCTTCAGCAGCTTTGCATGTGGGACATGGAAGAAATTACATAATTGGAGATGCTGTTGCGCGTTACAAAAAAATGCAAGGTTTGAATGTTCTTAATCCAATGGGATGGGACTCTTTTGGACTGCCTGCAGAGAATGCCGCAATCAAATCAGGTATTCATCCAAAGAAAAGCACATTTGCAAACATTGAAACAATGAAAAAACAGTTAAACAGCTGGGGTGTATGTTTTGATTGGGATAGAGAGGTTGCATCCTGCACCCCGGAGTATTACAAATGGACACAATGGCTGTTTCTTCAGTTCTACAAAAAAAATCTTGCATACAAATCTCACTCTTCAGTGAACTGGTGTCCATCATGTGCTACAGTATTAGCAAACGAACAGGTTGTTGAAAACAGGTGTGAGCGTTGTTCATCTGAAGTTGAAGAAAAAAATCTTGAGCAGTGGTTTTTCAGAATAACAGAATATGCGCAACGACTGCTTGATGATTTGAAAAAACTCGACGGATGGCCGGAACGCGTTAAAACAATGCAGAAAAACTGGATTGGAAGAAGTGTCGGTTCAGAAATTGATTTTGCACTTGTTCCGAGAACAGATGAACAAAAAGATTCTGCAGATGTTGTTAAATGTTTTACAACACGAGTTGATACAATTTACGGGTGTACGTATATGGTGATGGCACCTGAAAACTCAGTACTTAAAGAGCTTGTTTCAGGCTTGCCAGAAGAAAAAGATGTTTTAAAGTTCATCACGGATGCTTCAAAAAAGTCTAAAATCGATCGTACAGATAACAAAGAAAAAAATGGTGTCTTTACAGGTAGATACGTTACCAACCCATATAATGGAGAAACCATTCCTCTTTGGGTTAGTGATTATGTAATCATGGATTACGGTAGTGGTGCGGTCATGGCTGTCCCTGCCCACGACACCAGAGACTGGGCTTTTGCAAAAAAATATGATTTGCCAATTAGAATATCAATTCAGAACAGCGAAGAATCTTTAAATTTAGATGATATGACAGAAGCCTATACCGAGGATGGAATAATTGCAGACTCAGCTCAATTCACAGGCATGCCGAACAGAAAAGCTATTCCTGCAATGATTGCTTATGCACAGGAGCAAGGGTTTGGTAAATCAACTGTTAATTTCAGACTTAGGGACTGGTTGATTAGCCGTCAACGTTACTGGGGTGCACCAATTCCCATTATTTACTGTGATGAATGCGGGGCAGTTCCTGTGCCTGAAAAAGACTTACCGGTTGTATTACCTGAAAATGTTGAATTTAAACCAACCGGTGATTCCCCGCTTAAAACATGCAAGGAATTCATGAACACTGCTTGTCCTAAATGCGGCAAAGCAGCAACTCGAGAGAGTGACACAATGGACACATTTGTGGATTCAAGCTGGTACTTTTTAAGATACCTGTCTCCTCACGATGATACACAGGCAATTAATACAGAGGCTTGTAACAATTGGCTGCCGGTAGACCAATATATCGGAGGAATTGAACATGCAATCTTACATCTTCTTTATGCGCGTTTCTTTACAAAGGTAATAAATGACCTTGGTCTGATTGACTTTGATGAACCTTTTGCACACCTTTTCACTCAAGGCATGATTTGTAAACGAAGTAAAAAAGATGGACAGCTTTATAAAATGTCAAAATCAAAGGGTAATGTTGTTTCTCCGGATGAATTAATAGAGCAATATGGTGCAGACACAGTAAGGCTATATACACTATTTATCGGCCCTCCTGAAAAAGAAGCAGAGTGGAATGATTCAGCTATTGAAGGTGCATTCAGATTTTTGAAGAGAGTGTGGAGGGTTGTCTACTCAAACAAAAAAACTCTTTTAAAATATAAGGGCTCTTCTCCGGCAATTGATAAGATGGAGAAAGTTGAAAGAGATTTGTATAGAAAACTTAATGAGACAATTAAATCTGTTTCACACGATATGGATGGAAGTTTTCATTTCAACTCTGCCATTGCGCAGATAATGGAGCTTATGAATACTCTTGAAGCTTCCTCTATAGATGAAAACAGCACCGAGTCTCATAAAGTTGTCTTTAGAGAGACGATTGAATCTATATTGATTCTCCTTTCACCGTTTGCACCACATATTGCTGAAGAACTTTGGAGAGAAATTGGTTATGATAACAGCATTCTGAATGCTACTTGGCCTAAATGTATTGAAAAAGCACTTGAGAAATCTGAGATAGATATCGTACTGCAGGTAAACGGCAAAGTTAGAGGTCATATCACAATACCAGCCGGAACATCACAAGATGAACTTGAAAAACTTGCGTTAGAAAACGAAGGTGTTGCTAAATTTACAGATGGAAAAACTGTAAGAAAAATTATTGTTATTCCAAACAAACTTGTCAACATTGCTGTGAGCTAAAGAAATACAAATGTTATAGTGCTGACTAAATAAGAACTATGAGAGTTATGGAAATTATATTTTGTGTTAAACATGTTACATAATTCCCATCGTTCACATGATTCCCATTCTTTAAATTATAGAACGAAACAAAAAAGATGAAAATAGATAAAGTAATAACAGGTGAATTTCAAGTAAACTGCTTCATTGTTCATAATGATGGCAATGCTATTATTATTGATCCGGGAGATGATGTTGACGTGATTGAAGCCAAAATAAAAGATCTAAACGTGACTCCTGTTCTATACATACATACTCACGGACACATGGATCATATCTCAGCACTGGCTGAATTACAATCGCGATTCAAAGCTCCGGTATATATGACGGAAGAAGATGCAAAATGGGCATTTACAGAAATAAACTGTATGCCGCCATTCTTCCCAAATCCTCCCGAAAAAACTCCAATTGCAAAATATGTTGAAAATGGTGATGAATTCTGCTTTGACGGTCTACGTTTTAAGATAATTAAAACTCCCGGTCATACACCGGGAGGTATATGTATATATTTCTATGATAATCAGGTGCTGTTTTCCGGTGATACTGTTTTTGCCGGATCAGTCGGCAGAACTGATCTGCCGGGTGGTGACTCAAGAATATTGACAAATTCACTAAAAAAACTTTTACAAACAATACCAAATCAAACTAGAATCTACCCCGGACATGGACCGGCAACAACAATGGATCTGGAAAAACGAAATAACTTCTATTTTCAGAATATTTCTACTAAAGAGGAGTAAGTATGGAAAACATATCAATATTTGATATTGGAAGCAACATTGAAAATATTAATGCAGAAGAAATTGTTGCTGAAGTACAGAAAAAAGTTGAGCAAAATATGGAAAATGGTGTTTATCAGGATCCAACTATTGCTGCAGCCGAAAAACATAGACTTATAAATGTAAAAGGCATTGAAGATTTTACTCCCTATTTTATGTCTTGTCTAAAAGCATCCATCAATATTGATATCAATGATTTTGAAATTGTCGAAAAACGATCAAAATTCGGAAAAATACTTGTTAAATTTAAAACTTTGATATGGAAAAGCCTTAAATTTTATACCTATCGGATGTGGTCTCAACAAAACTATGTTAATTCCTTACTGCTTTCAGCTCTTGAAACTGTTGAACAGAATCATAGAATACAAATTGACGTTTTGCAGAAAAGAATTGAAGAGCTGGAAAAATCTAAAGATAATTAAGAATTAGTCTGATAGTTAGATGGCTGGTTAGGTTCGGAATTCGCAAAATGGGATACACATAGGTCGGTCTGCCCAGCTGTCAAACCCTGCGGGCAATATCTGCTGGCTGTGGCAGGCTTCGAAGTAAGTCCGGTCTCTGCTGAGACCAGCTACAGGTGCAGCAGACTGATCAATGTTTAATATGGTGATTAGCGTATTGTAGCCGAGGTCAGCCTGTCCAGCTGTCAAACCCTGCGGGGAATATTTGCTGGCTGTGGCAGACCTCGAAAAAAAAAGGATATTTAATGAATATTGCTCTAGTTGTGCCAAGATTTGCAGAAGGAACAACACTGGGAGGTGCTGAAACACTTATGCGTGAAACAGCATTAAACCTGGCTGATTCCGGTCATAATGTCACTATCCTATCAACCTGTGCAACAAACCACTTTACTTGGAAAAATGAATTAGCTGCCGGGGAAAAAGAATTTGAAAATATAAAAGTTATTCTGTTCAAAGTAAATGAAGACAGAAATCTTGAACTATTCCATAAAATACAGACAAAAATTTCAAACTTTGAAGATGTAACTATTGAGGAAGAGGAACTTTGGCATAAGAATAATGTCGGTAGTGATGATCTGTACGAACATATTCGAAATAATACAAATTATGATAAAATAATTGTCAGTCCATACCTGTTTGGGCTTATATACTTTACTGCAAAGATTTATCCTGAGAAAACAATACTACTCCCCTGCCTTCATGATGAAGCATTTGCATACCTTCAAACAATTAAAAATATGTTCAAAACTGTTCATTCATACATCTTCAACACTGAACCGGAAATGAATCTTGCAAAAAAACTTTATGACATTGACACATCCAGAGCAGCTGTTGTCGGCATGACAATTGAAGATTTCAATGTACAACCTGGGGAATTCAACAAAAAGAACAAAATAACATCACCATTTATATTGTATTGCGGAAGAAGAGAGGCTTTAAAAGGTACTCCTATGTTAATTGATTATTTTACTGCATTCCGAAAAAGGTCAGGTGTTGACCTGAAACTTGTGCTCACAGGAAAAGGTGAATTTGAAACAGACGAAGATACCCGCAAGCATATAATTGATGTTGGCTTTGTCTCTGAAGAAGACAAACACAATGCAATGGCTGATGCTGTTGCCCTTTGTCAGCCATCTCATAATGAAAGTCTGAGTATTGTAATTCTTGAGTCCTGGCTGGCCGGCAAACCTGTTATTGTGAACGGTCAATGTGAAGTGCTTAAACATCAATGCTCAAAAAGTAATGCAGGACTGTGGTTCTCCAACTTTCCTGAATTCGAGATCGAACTGAAACTACTTCTTGAAAATCCTAACTTATCAGAAACTCTTGCCAAAAACGGCAGAAACTTTGTTTTAAAAAACTATTCTAAAGCGGCAATCAAAAAAAAACTCAACAACGCCATTAAACTTTAAAAATTATATTATTCTACAGTCATAAGATAAAAACTTTGAATCATCTGTAACAATTGGGTATCCATTAGAAAGACCTTGAGCTATCAGCATTCTGTCAAAAGGATCCTTATGATGAAACGGCATATCTTTCAGCAAAAGAGCATCTCCTCCCTTAAAGTCCAGTATTTCAAAACCACTTTCGAGAGCCACCTCAACAGAATCGAAATCACATATAAGTTTGCCTATTGAAGCTTTTATAGTTATCTCTGCAATACTAATAGAGCTAACATAAACAATATTAGACATAGTCTGAATGGCATCTATTTTCTGTTTATCAAGTTTTGATGGATCAGAGATTGACCAAAGAAAAATATGTGTATCAATTATTATCTTCATTACTCGGCACCATAAAACATATTGTTAATATCGTCATTCTCATCCATAAAATCACTCGGTACTTCAAATTTACCTTTTAACAATCCAAGTTTTCTCTTACCAGTAGGCTTATGAATTACCAAGTCAGCAATTGGAAGATTGTGTTTGGCAATTACAACCTTCTCGCCATGATAAACCATATCTATTAGCTTAGATAAATTTGTTTTTGCATCTGAAATATTAACTATCATATCTTTCTCCATATTTTTTATTATGGTCTTTTGTACCAAAAGAGACTAAGTTAGTCAAGTTTTTTCACACCTGTTTTCTGTTGTGTGGATTGTAAAGCTTTTTACAAAAAGATACCAACGATGCAGGCAGTCAGGACAGATGCGAAGAAACCGGCAACCATAGCTTTTAGTCCAAGTTTTGCAAAATCTTTGCGACGTTCCGGAACCAGAGTTCCTACACCACCGACTAACAGACCAATTGTTGCAAGATTTGAAAACCCGCATAGTGCATATATTGCCAGAGTGTATGAACGATCAGATATCACATCCTTTAGCTTCAGCAACTCTAAATACCCTAAAAAATCACCGGCGATCACTTTAACTCCAAGAGTGCCGGCAACAGGCAGAACATCTTTCATCTCCACCCCCATTATCAATGCAATAGGCGAAAGAATATATCCAATTATTCTCTGAAGAGTCATCTGCCCTCCAAAACCATCAGGAAGAATTGAGAACAGAGAATTTATTAATGCAATGACAGAAACAAATGCAAGCAGCACCGCCATAACAGTAAGGGCAAGTTTTAAACCTCTTTCAGCTCCTTTACAAGCTGCATCAAAAACATTTACAGCATCATTTGCAACGGCAATATGACAAGAATCAATTGTCTTGGGTATAGAATCCTCTGGAATTAACAGCTTTGCCACAACCAGTGAGGCAGGTACTGACATTACAGTTGCACTTACCAGATGTATTGCATTGAACCCCATATTGACATATGCGGCAAAGACACCGCCACCAATAGTTGCCATACCGCTGACCATTAAAACAAACAACTCTGAAGTTGTCATCTTACTTATATAAGGAAAAATAACTAGCGGTGCAACTGTAACACCAAAAAACATATTAGCAGAGGCAACCAGAGATTCAGCACCGGAGATTTTCAATGACTTATACATTATCAATGCAAAAAACTTAATAACTTTCTGTAAAATTCCAAGATAAAACAGAATACTCATTAAACAGGAGAAGAAAATTATTGCAGGTAGAACTTTTAAAGCAAAACAATCTGCGTAGTTATTGCCGAAAATATATGAAGCACCAACGCCGGAAAAACCAACTAATTTCAATGATAAAGCCTGAATTAATCCTCTGAAAAAAACTCCTGCTGAGGTTTTAAACATAAACAACGGTATTAAAAACTGAACCGAAAGAGCTATTAAGATAAGTCGCCATGATACTAATTTTCTTGACTTACTAAATAAAAACAGTATGAGAATAACAACTAAAACACCTGAAAAACTGGTAAACCGCTCTGAAAAATACATTTTTGTATCCCTGCCTTTCTTGGTTACATTTTTGAAACTAATATTTATCTGACAATTTCCTGACAAACTGAATTTTTATATCGTCAGATAGGATGTATTATTATAAAATCATCGCAAAACATAACACATATGAGAATATTAAGCAAATAATATATCTCAACAAAAAACTGGCACACTTGTTGCTATATAATTCACTAAAGTTAAATTTTAACATTTGCTTTACGAATGATAACAAGCAAAGTGTAATAACAAAAAAAATAAGGAGTCATAAAAATGACAAGAATAAAAACATTAACTGCAGTTTTAGCAGGTGTTGCAGTATTAGCAACATCAGCAATTGCACAAGAAGCGGCGGTAATGGTTGAAGAAGAAACGGCACCTGTAAGTTTATCTGTAGGAGTAGATCTTGCTTCTGCATACGTATTCCGCGGTGTGACATTTAATGATGGTATAGTTGCACAGCCCTGGATGGATGCGACAACAAGTTTTGGACTGAACTTTGGCGTTTGGGCTAACTTTGACATCGACGATTATGATGGAACACTGGAAAAAAATCAGTTTTCTGAAATCGATATATATATTGGTTGGGGAACAACATTAGCTGACATGGTAGATGTTGGTATAGGTTACTGTGAATACACATACCCAATGTACGGTGGAGAAGCTGACAGAGAAATTGCACTTTCTGCCGGTATGCCGCTAGGACCTATTGGACTTGGTGTTGCTGCATATTTCGGTGTTGACGGTGGAATTGAAAAAACAATTTATCTGGAAGCAACAGCTGAATATGGGGTTGATATTACAGAAGAACTAAGTGCTGCAATTTATGGTTCAGCCGGATACTTAATTGACGACAACGATGGTGGCGAAAACGGATTTCAGGATTACACAGCAGGTGCATCTCTTTCATACGGAATCTTCGGTGCATCAGTTACATATATCGGACAGGGTGATGACAAAGTTCTACCTGAAGAACAATATGGATATGACGTAGAGGTTGTCGGTATGCTTTCTGTCGGATACGATTTCTAAGAAAAGACTCCAGAATTATAATAGTTGACCACTCAGTACATCTCGTGTTGAGTGGTTTTTTTTTGGATCTCGAGTGACATTAAATTATAAAATCTATGAGATCATTCCAATTTGGGTGTCTAGAGATATTTATATAATACTTCTAACATTCCCTATATTTCTGTTGCTTCCACAGATTGAATAAACATACCAATAAGGTTTCTATAAGGTAATCTAACAACACTAATAGGTTAAAATTTGTTTATCATTTTTTTGCCGTTAGTTTTTGAAACAAATACCCTTTGAAAATCCAGAATCGTCGCATTCGATTAACCTTATTCAACAAGACTTGACGTTCTGGATCGAGCGGTTCTTTACACATTTTTTTCCATAATTTATAGAGTCCTGAATAATCTATGTTAAACAATTTTGCCTGTAACTTATGCGGCAACAAGGCAACCGAAATCATGCTCTGAAAATCAATAATTCCTGGTTTACCGTCTCGCTGGACAACCCAATTTGATGCACGTCGTAAATCAAGGTGAACCATTTTCCGTTTGTGTATTTCAGTTAGAATGCTTTCAGCTTCTAGAAAATAGCTTTTTGGAAGCCATTCTTTTTTACGGCGAATACTGCTAAGTGTCTCTCCCTCCAGATACTGGTAGCGTAAAGAAAAAGGAGAACAACGCTTAATTTTAGCAGGAACACCTGCAACTGCTGAAAGTCGCCGCAATGCAACAGCTTCTCGCCAAGTGAGGAAAATTCCTATAGTCCACCGAACCATAAATGAACGCATGCAAAATCCTTTGCGAACGAACCATTGATTCTCTTTACAAAAAAGATAAACATTGGCATTAGCCCATTTTCCGAAATGGAGAAGGCTAATTTTCTTAGCTCCATCCATCCAAGGAAGATATTGAAATTCGGAAGTCATATTATCTTTAGTCAAGTTCATATTTTATATAAAATTACCATAGTCGAATAACCAACTATCCTGTTTTTTCATGAAGTGGATTTTTTTCGACATATTATAATTCTCAAATTATTCTATTTCCTAAAGTTTACCATTCATTTTTAATGATCTATTGGTTATATTTTGGGTTCTTTCTTTGATATTAAGATGTATTTTCATCTAACCTATTTAGTTGTTCTAATGTCTGCTGAGCTATTTTCATATTTTTATTAAAGTGATTTTTCAGACGTTTAATAAGTTGTGCTTGTTTTTCATGATCTTGTGCATAATACGGGTGGGTTTGAAGTCTCTCAACCCATTTCATATTTTCATCAATTTCTTCAGGAATTAATTCGCTGTCGTGCCTGACTGCATCCCGAGGGCAAACGCTGTGACATATCCCGCATCGAATACAACTTTCCTGATTCAATTCTGCTTTTTGATCATAAACTTTAATGGCATTGGCTGGACACTTTCGTTCGCAAATGCCGCATCCTGTACACATTGATGAATTAATCCATGGCATGGTTTTACTCCTTTATAATGTTGTTTTAATTTTAGTACGATAAGCCAGACTGTAAGCAGCTGACAAAAGTTGAATACTTAAAGTTTATTTTCATGAAATTCCTTTTATCGTTTTCTCACTCATGTATTGAATGATATCTTCTTGAGTTAACACGTTTGTCGGACGACCTTGATCATCCGCAATAATCACCTTGTATTCATGGGTTCGTTTCATTTTGCCTAGTGCTTCTTTAAGGGGGGTTTTTGCAGTAGCGAAGGCAACGGGGTTCAGCGCCAGATTTACCAAAGGAGTGTCATATGGGGTTTCATCGGCCAGTGCATCCAGAATGCTGGCGGAGGAAAGCATACCGATTGCTTTTTCGTGGTCGTCTAACACAACAAAAGAGTGGATATTTTCTTCTGCTAGCAGATTAAGGGCTTGTTTTAAAGTAGCACTTAAATGTAGCGAAAAGACTCCTTCAAGCATCAAATGACCAACGCTGACTTCCTGAGCTGGACCGAACAGGCGGTCTGTGAATTTGATATACCAGGCTGCTGATTGTACCTGAATAATGTAGGCCAATGCTATAATCAGTGCGATTTCCGAACCATCTTTACCAAATGCGGTCATCGCGATAGCCAATGCAATCGACAGGTTGCGCATCACAGTTCCGTAGACCAGAGCAATGGCATCTTCGCGATTAAAGAAAAGTTTTCCGATCAGAGTGCTCAGCATAAAATTGAGTCCGTAAAGAACGAGCAGCGGCACAATCAGTGTGACCAATTGCTTGGGATTCGAAATGATAGATTGTGCTTTAAGTGCCATTGCCACAAAAACTATTCCAACGACACCCAAGGTGGAAAATAACGGAAAAATCGCCTTTAAGTCTTTTTGGTAATGTGCCGTTCCATAGCGGTGAATTATGAATCTCCGCGTTAGATTACCCATAACAAGGGGGATTACCACCACAATCAAGATCTGCCTAAAGATCTTCACCATCGGAATTTCAACGACAGTTCCCATCAAACCTTTAATGTAGATAGGGGTTAGAATGGATCCGATAAGCAGCCCGAATACAGTCATTTTTACCGCAGCAGACATATTACCGCGTGCCATACCTGTCCAAGAAATGGTCATTCCAGAAGTAGGCAGAAGACTGGCCAACAAGAGCCCGATTGCTGCTAAAGGCAAATCTGGAAATGCAAGTTTTCCTATCCAAAATGCACAGAGCGGAATCACCGTGAAGTTGATCAATTGAGTAACCAACTGAACTTTGAAATCGCCGCCTTCCAGAACCTTTTTAAGCTGAAGGTTCACCATCATCGGATAAACCATCAGGAAGGTGAGTGGCATGATGAGTTGTTTTAATGGTGCCGGGTTGATTACGATCCCGTCAAAAAAACCAGCAATCATGACAACTGGAATCACAAATACCAGATATTTTTGAATTTTTTTTAGATAATGTAGCATATAAATGTCTCCTATGTATGTTTATAAATTAATCTATAACATGTTTTGTTCGATACGCCAGACTATAAGTAGCTGGCAAGAATAGTAGGGTTAATAATAACGAGTAGATTAAGCCGCCGATGACCGCAATGGCCATAGTAACAAGCATATCCCCACCTTCGCCGATATTCATTGCCAGCGGAGTCAAACCTAGAACGGTGGTTAGCTGTGTCATCAAAATAGGACGAACACGTAATGGTGCCGCTTTGCGAATGGCATCCAAAGGCGAAAGTCCATTACTGCGATATTCCTCCGCCAATGACAGAAGAACAACACCTTGTGATGTAATTCCTCCCATCATTACCAATACTCCTATTTGTACGGTGACTCCAATCGGGGCAGCAAATATGCCCAATGCAATGAAAACTCCTGTCAAAGTGAGTGGTACATTGAACATAATTAACAACGGCAGAATAAATGACTCAAATTGTATAGCAAGAATAACGTATGCGAACAATGCGGCAAAACCAAGAATCAGTCCCATAACCTGACGGCTTTCCGCCATCAGGCGAGCTTCACTGCCCATAGATACATCGACACCGGAAGGTGGCTCTAGATCAGTTGCAGCTTGTTCTGCAAGTTTCAAAGCCTCTCCTACGCTGATTCCAGACGCATCTGCACGTACAATAACACGCATGATTTGGTCTTCTCTTGATATTTCAACGGGACCAACAGCACGTGTTACCGAGGCAATATCACGCAAGTAAATTGGTTCACCATTACGAGTGTCAATAATTAGGTTCTGAAGATCCTGTTTGTTTCTCAGAGAAATTTCTGGCACCATAACACGGATAGGATAATATTCTGAACCTTCACGATACTGTGTTCCAACCACACCCTGTACAAGAGAATGCATAACTGTCGCTACCTTATCAACTGAAAGTCCCATAGCAGAGGCCCGTGCACGATCAATATGAATCCGATATTCAGGTTTGGTCATATCCATCGAAATATTTACGCCTGACAATCCGGGAATCCGACGCATTTTATCAGCCAGTTCTTCTGAAAACTCATAAATGGCAACAACATCGGTACCTTTTATGTTCACTTCAACATCCTGTTCTCCGACTTTACGCATCCCTTTGATAGGTCTTGCTTTTACAGGAAGTTTGGCTCCAGGTTCGTCCGATTGAATTTTCTTGATGACAGGGCGAATCTTGGAAATAAATTCCGAGGTGCTGATTTTCCGTTGTCCTCGCGGCACAAGCTGAATGTTCAGATCGCCTTCATTGCCGACTTCAAGTGTATAGAGACCAAAAACTCGCCCACCCGCCATTCTGAACATACTTTCTATTTCCGGAAGTCCTGCCAGTTTGTTTTCGACTCGCGTGAGGATTCGATCCACCTCAGCAACTGATGTGCCACTCGGTAACTTCAACTTCACCATAACACGACCATCATCCAGTTTTGGCAAAAACTCAGACCCTGATCGCTTGACCATCCATAAACCTGAAAGAAAAATTATTAAACTAACTAGAACAACCAGCCATCTGATCCCCAGACAAAAGTCTAGCAGATGTTTATACCCCATAATAGATATCTCAATTATGTGATCAAAGGTTCTAGCCACTTTGGATGCTTGTGCATTAGGCTCACTGCGCAACAGACGATCTGTCAAAAGTGGCGTAAGCGTGATGGCAACAAACAAGGAAATAACTACTACGCCGGCAACAACCAATACAAGTTCTTTGAAAAGAATTGCCGACATACCTGGAACAAATACAAAAGGAAGAAAAATTGCAAGAAAGGTAAGAGTTGCTGTAACCACCGCGGAACCTACCTCGGCTGTTCCACGCTCAGCATAATCTTCAACTCCTTCCGCTTTAAGACGTGTTATATTTTCCAACACAACAATCGAGTTGTCTAGAATAACACCTAAAGCAACTACTAGACCACCCAGTGAAAAGACATTGATGGAAAATCCCGCCGCTTTCATTAATGCAAAGTTGGCAAGCAATGTGACCGGAAGAGCCACCATCATGACAACAACCTGACGCCATCTCCCCAAAAAAAGGTAAACGACAAAAATTACCAGTATAGCCGCTATCAAAGCGGAATTCTTGACACTGCTGATAGCTCCCATAACATAGGTACTCTCATCTTCAACATATCCAAACTCAATTCCAGCCGGAATACTACCCCTGTCTTTCAGCTCCTGTAAGCGTGCCTTGACTCCTTCTGCAACTTCAACGGCATTCGCGGCATATTGCTTGAGCACTTTGAATTCAATACAGGGAATGCCATTGAAATGGGTCTGAATACGCATTTCCTCATGCGAATCTTCAACCCTAGCCAAATCGCGGACATAGACTTCCTCACCTGTAGACGTCCTAGCCACAACAACATTTCTGATCTCTTCCAGATTTTCAAATTCCCCTACTGTCCGGGCAATAATTTCCAGTGGTTCAATAGTCACACGACCTGCAAAAGTTTCAGTATTCTCGTCATGCAGCGCCTTGACAATGCTTCCTGGAGATAGTTTATACGCCTGCAGACGTTCCGGATCCAGATGCACACGAATTTCTCGTTCCAAACCTCCAACAATTTCTGCTCCCGCAGTTCCCGGCACAGTCGCCAATCGATCCATCAACCAGGTATCTGCCCATTCATAAAGTTCAACTGAATCATACGTATCAGAGGTAATCATAACTTCAATGACGGGCAACTGGGATGGATCTGCTTTTATAACAACCGGAGGATCCATGTCACGTGGCAGTTTTTTAGATACACGTCCCATAGCTGCTACAACATCCTGAAAAGCAACCTCAACATCAACCCCATATGAAAAATTTATTAGCAGAGTGTACATACCTTCAATGCTTGACGATTCTATATAATCAAGACCGTCAACAGTTGAAATAACTTCCTCCATCGGATCGGCAATATTTGTCTGTATGTCTTCTGCGGTTGCACCGCGCCACCAGACATGAACTTTAACCATGGGATAAGAGATGGTTGGGAGATAGTTAACCTCCAGTTGCGACAAACTGAAAAGTCCCGTCGCAAACAAGGCAACTACCAGTACTGTAACAGCCACAGGGCGTTTTAATGATGCTACTGTCAGTTTCATTGTTACTTGCCTTCCGATTTAGCTGTTTCAACATTGTTCGTTTTAATCTTGGCACCATTCTTCAGATTCAGATTCCCCTCTGTCACAACAAATTCACCAGGTTCAACCCCTGTAATAATCTGAACTTGTTCCCCTTGTTCAAGACCTAAAGTCACTAGTCGCTTAACGGCAACCCCTCCCTGATCAACAAACAAAACCTTATCGCCACGAGGTGTGGCTACAATAGCTTTGACCGGAACAACAACCGCATCGTCAGTAATCCGTCCAGTAAGAGACACTCGGGCAAACATACGAGGCAATAATTCCACTGGGTCTGTGATACGCAACTCAACCAGTCGAGTCCGGGAATTCATTTCCAGATTCGGATAGATTCGTTCAATTACTGCAGAAAATGTTTTCCCCGGATAGGCATCCAGACTGACAGTTGCCGGTGCTCCCTGACGCAAATAAGTTGCACTCTTTTCAGGCAGACCTGCACGAACAACCAAACTGGTCGGATCCATTATTTTCAAAAGTGGTTG
This sequence comes from uncultured Victivallales bacterium, assembly GCA_964441455.1. GTDB lineage: Bacteria > Verrucomicrobiota > Kiritimatiellia > JAQICX01 > JAQICX01 > JAQICX01. Next base: position 18,855 of record CAYTUX010000282.1, read on the forward strand.
ACGAGGAACCGCCATATCACCGGGACGAATATAAACTTGCGTAATAATTCCGGCAAATGGTGCAGATATCAGACACTCATCCAGTTTGGCTTGCGCCATATCGCGACGGGCAACCACCGCATCAACAGTTGCCTGTGCCACGGCAATTTCTGTTTTGGTCGGACCAGCCGCCAAAATCTTGACCTCCTCCTTTGCTGATTCAAACTGAGTCTTGCATTTTATATAATCTACATAAGCTTTTTCTTTGGTTTCAGCTGGCAGTGAACCGCTTTCCACCAGAGAACTTATTCTGTCAAGATCTGCCTTTGCAAACTTTGTGCAATCCGCAAAATGAAGCATAGTTTCGCGAGCCTGAGCAATCTCTTCCGGTCGGGCACCAGCTTTCAAATCGTCTAATTTTGCCTGCGCCACTGCACAAGCTGCATTTGCTTCAGCCAGCTCCTGATTGTAAAGCGGACGACTGATCCTGATTAGGTCTTCACCCGCTTCACCAATTTTGTCGCCTTCTCTCCAGGGACAAAAAGTTATAGGACCCTCTACTGTCGACTTAAGTAGAACTGTATTCATTGCCAATACATCGCCAGTTGTTAACAGCTGTTCTTCCAGACGAGTTTCAGTTGCCAGAGAGGTAACGACACTGCTGACAACTGGAGGTTTGGTTTGTTGTTTCGAACCACAACCACTCAGTGTAGCAATTAATATCCCAAAACTCATTCCTACAAGAAAAAGCCGCGTCAGTGATTTGTGAGTTCTGTTCTTTATTCTAATTGATTTCATTAATATATTTCCTTATATTTATTTGTTTAATTGTTTTTTAAAATGATTTGGTACGAGAAGAACTGGAGCGGATGAGTGGCGAGCTATGTTGTGGCTTACACTTCCCATGAATATCTCACTGATATAACCTCGCCCATGTGTTCCCATTACTATTAAACTGGCCTGTTGTTCTTCTTTGAGAATTTCTTCTATCGGATTTCCGTGAGAAAGTTTCACGGAAATTGTTAAGCTGCCGACAGCTTCCAGCCGGGTTTTCAACTCATCAAGGCGTTGTTTATCAATTTCATCATATTCGTCGAGTCGTGGATCTATATGTTTTTTCCATCTCCTCAGATCTTGTGTATGCAGAAGAGTAATATGTTCAGCTCCTTTGCCGGCAATCTCGAGCAAATATTTAAAGGCTGCTTCCGCATGAACGGAAAAATCCGTCGGAAACAAAACATGCCTCATAAAATCACAGGAAGCTTCTTCAACACCGGTTTTTCCCGTTTTCAGATCTTTAGCTATGCGAATAATGAGCAAAGGCCGCGAAACACGGTGCAGAAGCTCCGAGGCCGTGCCACCAAGAAAAAGTTCGCTGCTGAAGTTGTGTCCCTTTGCCCCGACGACAATGAGCGAACAGTTCTCCTTGTCTGCTAAATTTGGTATTTCAAGAGCAGGTAAACCCGCTTCAACTACAACCCTTATAAGAAATCCCTGATTCTTCAGATTTTCCTGTATGGAAACAAGTGAAACCCGAATGCTTTCTTCTATCTCTGATGGAAAGGCAACCTGCTCAGGAATCTGAAAACATTGGACAATCAAAGCTTCCTTGCTACCAAGTTTGCCTAAATTACCTGCACATGCAGCTACAATTTCTTTAGCTGGTGATGAATCTACAGCTAATAATATTTTTCTGAACATATCAATACCTTTCTAAAAACTTTCCCCGATTGCCAATCTATATTGAGCATGTGCAATTTTATAATCGGATAAAGAACTATAATAATTCATTTGAGCCTCCAGCAAGTCCGATTGGGCATCAAGCAAGTCAGTAACCGACCCTTTTGCATAAATATGCTTTTCACTCTCGATTCGCAGACTTTCCTTAGCTTGTTCAATGCTTTTTCCTGTTGCACGAAGACGTTCGACAGATGAATTAATATTTAAAACAGCCGTTTCAACATCTAGCTGAATTTTCAATTCAAGTTGACGAAGCTTTTCAGATGCTGCAAATTGAATTGCTCTCTTTTCTCTGACCTGTGCACTAATATACCCTCCGTTAAAAATGGGAATCTCAACTTCAAGCATGATACTTCCCGCCTCGTTGTTCTGATCAAAATCATGAGTATCCCACTGATTCCCCCAGACTCCTTTCAATGAAACCGATGGACTTCTCTGTGCTTTGGCCGCATCTGTCTCACACTTCCTGGCAGAAAGAATGTCTTGCACAGCCAAATAATCAGGTCGCTGAATGAATGCTTTGTTCAGGGAGCTTTCTATCTCTGGAACTGTATCATCACCAGGCTTGAGTTCCCCGGCAGCCATCACCTGATTGTTTGTTGTATAATTCATTCCCATTAGATTGGTCAATAGACGATTCTGAATTGCTAGAATGTTTTTCGCTCGAGTCAAATCACACTGCAAAGCACTTAAACGAACTTCCGTACGTAAAAGATCATCATTGGTAGCTTTTTGTACACTAATCATTTTCTGTATTTGGGAACAATGCTCCTCCAAAGCCTTTTGCGAAAATTCGAATGACTCTATGATATGTCTTTGTGCAAGAATACTGTAAAAAACACTGCTGATATTAAAAACCAACTCTTCACGATTACGGTTCAGCTGATGTCCGGATGCAGTGTATAACAGTTTTGCAGCACGGGTCTCGTTGACTAGACGCCCTCCCGTAAATAACGGCATGTGAACAACCACATCGCCCGAGAGCGGCTGGTCGGTAAATTGCAAAGTATCTCCATCGCCTGGACGGCGTGGCGCAATCATGCGGTCTTCATGATATCGCCCAAAGGAACTGTATAGATTGACATGTGGAAGTCTGGAACTGAATGTCATATCATAACGGGCATCGGCAACACTTTGCTCATAAGTCTTGGCAGCAATATCCGGATTGTTTGCCAAAGCTATTTCTATGACCTCGCTGAGTAACAGCGGTTCTGTTAATTTGTCAGATGCAGCCCAAACAGTATTAATAATTAATAGGACAACCAAGATTAAAGTCCTCTGGATGAAATGCGGAGAAAACAGCAAACAAGTAAAGTTTGTTTTCATAAAATTCCTTATCTATTTTTTACTCATATATTGCATTATATCTCCTTAGGTTGCCATGTTTAAAATGACAAAATACAGCAGTCTTACAAACCAACAACGTAAGGAGTTAATAATTTTGTTAACTAACTTTAAAAAGTTAGACTTTTCTAACTTTTAAAAATGGATATTATTAAATACTTCAAAAAAAATCAACAACTATTTTAAAAAAAACTTAACACATTACTATTAAACTATTTAAGCATTAAAAAGAATTTATATACCAGCATAAACGAATCAAAAAAATACTTTAACCCTATATGTTTTACAAATTTATTTTAGAAACTACTGACTGACTATGAATTTCGTTGTTTTATCGAAGATGTTAATAATTTGTTTGACAAACCCCGGGAATTATTGCTGAAATTGAAGAAAATCTGCGTTATATTGCAAAAGACATTGAATACGTATATAGACATTCTGATTTTCAATTGACATGGAAAATAGACAAACATTGGTCAATAGCTCCTACATTCAGATATACCGAAAAATATAAAAACAACACAACCACATCCATGCCGGGCGGATACATAGATATTAATAATAGCTATACATATATAAATTGTAATCTCAAAACAAGATTAAGACCTTTTTACGGAAAAACATCAGAAGGAGATGATGTGATAGACTTCAGACCAAAATTCACATTGCTAACAAACGATGCATGGACAAAAGCTAAACTAAAACCATATGTTGCAGATGAAATGATGTTTGATCTCAACGATGGCCGACTTTACAAAAACAGACTTTCTGTTGGAATAGGTTCAACTATTTATAACAAGGTTGCGATAGGAATCTTTATTATGCAGGAAATGACTGAAGACAGCATTACACATGACTGGTCCGAGGCATACAACATAGGACTTAACACCCACTTCAAATTCTAACATCACAAAAAAAGTATTGTTTGTATTTCGTGTTTAGCATATAATACCTATATGAAAATGATACTGGCATCAAAATCTCCTCGAAGAGAAAAAATTTTAAGCAACATATTTTCAGAGATTATCATATACAATCCCGACATTGAAGAGGTATGTATTGAGAGCAATCCGAAGAAAACAGCACAAACAAATGCATTGCTTAAAGTTGAAGTTGCAATATCAAGATTTCCTAAAGAATATATATTAGCAGCAGATACCGTAATATCATTTGAAAACAGAATAATAGGTAAACCAAAAAACTTTGAACATGCTTATAAGATTTTTAAAGACTTATCAGGGAAAAAGCATGAAGTAATCACAGCTGTTGCATTTTATGAGCCATTTAAGAAAAAAACAGATATTGATATGTGTAGAACTAATGTCTATTTCAAATCACTATCCGATAATGATATAAGGGAATATCACAAGCTGGTCTCACCTTTAGACAAGGCAGGTGGTTACAACATAGATGAAAGTGCTGATTTAATAATCGAAAAAATTGATGGATCAAAAACAAACGTAATGGGGCTGCCAATTGAAGTGGTACGCAAAATAAAAGATGACAATTTCAGAAAATTACAGAAGAGTTAAAAATCAGATACCAGAAGATATAAAGATATGCGTTGTTGTCAAACGACGTACAACAGAAGAAGTTCGTAAAGCAATTGAAGCGGGAGCTACAGATCTTGGCATAAATTATGTAAACGAAGGTATAGATTTATTCCGAGAACTGGGAGAAACGGCACCAATGGTAAACTGGCATCTAATCGGGCACTTACAGACCAACAAGATCAACAAGATAGTTCCTTTTATATCTTCTGTTCAGACCATAGACTCATACAAACTGGCAGAAGCACTTAATAAGCGTCTTGACAGAACTATTCCGGTATGCATAGAAATAAACTCCGCTCGTGAAAAGAATAAAAAAGGTGTGCTTCCTGAAGATACAGAACAACTTATAAGGGATTGTGCTCAACTTCCAAATGTAAAAATCAGCGGCTTAATGACAATGGGTGCATACTCTACGAATGCAGAAGATATGAGACAATACTTTAAGTTGACAAAAAAACTGTTTGACCATATCGGAACTTTAGGCATAAACAATGTTGACATGAAAACACTATCAATGGGAATGTCTGACTCATATGAAGTAGCCATAGAAGAAGGTGCAAACTTCATTCGTCCCGGAAGAATAATATTTGAATAAAAAATGGAACAAGAAAAAATGGAAGACAGCATAACCGTTGGTTTAAGAATTGATGTAGATACTCTCAGAGGAACTATAAAGGGTGTACCTACTTTATGTTCTATACTTGAAAAAAACAAAATAAAGGCAACATTTTATTTTTCTGTAGGACCTGACAATATGGGTCGAAACTTGTGGCGACTTTTAAAACCGGCATTTTTAATAAAAATGCTGCGTTCAAATGCTGCAAGCCTTTATGGATGGAATATAATATTCATGGGCACATTTTGGTCCGGACCTGAAATCGGAAAGAACAAAAAAGCTATATCTGCTATCAAACAGGCAAGCGAAAATGGTCATGAAATTGGTCTGCATGCCTGGGATCATTTTAGCTGGCAGGCAGACGTTGAAAAATGGAGTCCGGAAAGAATATATCAGGAACTGCAGCAAGCATACTCAAAAATCAGAGAAATCACAGGTTCTGTTCCGAAATGCTCTGCATCGCCGGGTTGGCGGGCTACAGAAGAGGTTCTACTGCAGAAAGAAAAATTTAATTTTAAACATAATAGCGACTGCCGAGGTGAAGGAACATTCTATCCTATTATAAATGGGGAAAAACTTATTACACCGCAGATTGCTCAGAACCTGCCCACTTATGATGAGCTCATCAATTCTGAAAATATAACAAGTGAGAACTACAACACCCATATTATAAAGCTGATAAAAAAGAGTAAAACACTTACAAACGTTTTAACAATTCATGCAGAAGTTGAAGGTATATCCTGCAGTGAAATGTTTGAAAATTTTCTGCTTATGGCAAAAAAACAAAACATTTCATTTGTTCCTGTAAAAGATATTATTTCTAAAGACATAAACAAAACAGGCAAAATAGTTCTCAAAGAGATACGCGGGCGAGAAGGAACAATAGCTTGCAGATCCGGCGACATATAAAAAAATGTTTAATGCTGAAGAAGCTCTGCCGGCAGGCAAGAATGATAAATGCTAACTTAAGGATATTATGATGATATGGGACAAAAATATATTTGAAGAGATACCTGAAACATTTGAATGTTTACACCTTAAATCAAAAGGTTTGACACCTTTATTCTATTCGGGCGTGCCATACAAAGGAAATCCAACCCGAATTTTTGCATGGATTGGTCTGCCGGATGGTGCAAGCAAAGACAAACCTGTACCGGCCGTTGTACTTGTTCATGGAGGTGGCGGAACAGCATTCGAGAACTGGGTGAAATACTGGAACAGATTAGGTTATGCAGCAATTTCAATGGATACATGCGGAGCAATGCCGCATCCTGATAATATCAGCAGATCAGATTCCAACTGGCCTAGACACAGCTACTCCGGACCACAGGGTTGGGGAGGATGGAATCAGATGAACGACAATCCAAAAGACCATTGGACATACCATGCCGTAAATGCCGTTGCAAGAGGACACAGTCTCCTGGCTTCATTTCCGGAAGTCGACGAAAATAAAATTGGTGTTACCGGAATATCCTGGGGTGGTGTATTAACATGCTTATCTGCATCTCTTGACAGTCGTTACAAATGTGCCAGTCCTATTTACGGATGTGGTTTTATAGAAGAAAAATCAGGAATCGGATGGACTGATATCTTAAACAAAATGCCTAAAGAACATCGAAAGTTCTGGAAAGATCACTGGGATCCTGCCGCATATTTATCACAGTTATCCTGTCCTGCACTATGGACAAACGGTACAAACGATTTTACATTTTTTCCTTCATCATGGCAGAAATCAATAGACATTACAAATGGCAAAAAATACCAAAACCTGAAGGTCAGACTTTATCACAATCATCTGCCGGATGGTGAGACTCAAAAAGAAACTGTTGTATTTATGGATAGCATTTTAAAAGGAAAAGCAGCTTATCCCGAGATAAAAGAGTGTATAATATCTAAAAACAAGGCTGCAGCGCGTGTCATCGCTGAAAAAGAAATATTAGATGCACAGCTTGTTGTAACTTTTGACAGGTGCGACTGGCCAAATAGGCAATGGCATATTTTATCGACTGACTTTAATAAAGCCACATTAACTGCTGAAACTGAAATCCCGGAGGGTGCTTCAGCAGCTTATATGCAGTTTCTGGATGAAAGAAAAATCTATATATCCTCAAAAATAACATTCTTCTCTTAGATTTCTTGTTGAGTGAATAAACATGAGATTAAATAAATAGAATTAGGGTTTGAATTATTTTTGATCACCTTGTGGGTGATAATGATGAAACATTATGATTCCGCTCATAGAACGGACACTACATTATTTGCGAATAATGCTGATTGTGGAAGCCCAGCCTTCACTTTGGATTAATAAGAGTCAAAGTAAAGGCGGGGCTGCCAAAAAGGGGATCCAACCAGAAAAACAGGGATTCTTCTAAAATTCGTTATTAAACATTGCAATTTCAATTCATAAATTATATTCTACCCAACTTAATTATTTTTTGTTAATTTAATGCATAAATATTTTTGAGGGATGCAATATGTCGTCAGCACTAAAAGTAAATAATGTTGTCAAAAACTTTGATGAAGTTCAAGCTCTAAACGGAGTTTCGTTTGAGATAGAAAAAGGAGAGTTGTTCTTTTTGTTAGGTCCAAGCGGATGCGGAAAGACCACAATGCTTCGTATACTGGCAGGACTTGAAGAAGCCAATAGCGGTTCAATATACTTTTCCGGAGAGGATGTAAAGAATCTTCCTGCATATAAACGAGGGGCTCCAATGGTTTTTCAAAACTATGCATTATGGCCTCACATGACTGTATATGCAAATATTGCATTTGGTCTGCAGGAACAGAGAATAGCAAAAAAAGAGATTGAACATAAAGTTAATGATATATTAAAGCTGGTTAATCTGAATGGTCTTGGCAGCAGAACTCCCGGCGAGTTGTCGGGTGGGCAGCAGCAGAGAGTAGTTCTTGCCAGAGCTCTGGTACTAAATCCGGAAATAATACTGCTTGACGAACCATTATCAAATCTGGACGCGAAATTGCGACATGAGATGCGCCATGAAATTGAAGAGTTACACAGAAACACAAATATAACTTTCATTTATGTGACTCACGACCAATTGGAAGCTCTATCGCTGGCAGATAGAATTGCAGTAATGGATAAAGGACGGATTATGTCAACAGGAAAACCTGCCGAATTATATCATAATCCTGACAATTATTTTTGTGCAACTTTTTTAGGTGAAGCCAACTTTGTTGAAGGTAAAGTAATGCAAATTGATAATGAAAGAGTTATAGTTGATACAGAATACGGTCAATGGACTGCAAATTGCAATAATCACAATCTTACAGAGGGTGAATCTGTTGATCTGCTGATAAGACCTGAAAATATTGATATATGCTCATATAACGATAATGAGGATTGCAACATTATAGAAGATTGTTTAACAGAAAAAGTCAGCATTAATGGATCTACGATCAGTATAACCTTGTCAAAAAATGGCAAAAAACTTAAAGTAATAGATTTAAATCGACTTCCGAGCACGTCACATAAAAATGATACTGTAAATATTAAAATAAGATTTGAAAGAACAATCATAATTAAGAGGGCAAATAATGAAAAATAAAAATGCAGCAATATTTATAGGTGGTTTTATATTTTTAGTAATTTTACTGATAATACTTTTTTCGGGCAATGGATTGTTAACAACGGGAGATGACTCAATAACAGGCTATGCTCGATTAATTGCTGATTTTCCTGCGTCATTTATAAGCGACTGGAACAGATTTTCTCTTTTAGGAGGTACAGGACGCTTTACCCCATTGCTTCCAACATACTTTACCCGTTTAATAAGCAATCCATTTATGTCGCACCTGAGCGGTTATTTTCTGAATGTTCTCTTTGTATTTATCGCCATGGTATATTTTTTAAGAGGAAAAAAGCTGTCATGGACAGCGTGTGTTGGCGGAGGCATTGCCATGGCTCTATCCGGTTATTTTTTCACTCTTGTTTCTGCCGGACATCGGGGAATATTTCAAATGATGCCATGGGCTGTACTAATGTTTGCAACAATTGACAGAGGTTTCAGAAACAGACAGTTTTTTTATTTCGGGGTTACTGCGTTATGTCTTGCATGGGGATTTCCAAATCAGCCGGATATTATGGGCATGTTTGTATTAATACTTATGCCCTATGCCCTATTCAGGCTAATCCAAGAGTGGCGGATATCCAAGAATAAAAACCTTATAATTGTAACACTTTCCGGAGCTATATTTGCCGCACTAATATTTGGACTGGTTGCATTCCAAACAATTGACCAACTAATTAATGTTACAATGAAAGGCAGGGAACAACAGCTAAACGCAGGCACATCATCTCAGAGCACTAAACTCACTCCTGAACAGGAAAAACAGAAAAACTGGATTTTTTGTACAAACTGGAGTCTTCCCCCGGCTGATGCAATTGAATTTATTGCTCCATTTATATATGGAGTTGAAACAGGAAACAAAACATATCCATACTGGGGACAGATTGGTCAAACCTATAAATGGGAAGAGCATCATCAAGGTCTTTTCAATCTAAGACAACATACAGTTTATATTGGTGCAATACAGCTGGTTTTTGCCATCTTTGCTTTAGTGATGCTTATATCTTATTACAGGAAAAAGGAGAAAACTGAAGATACATTTCTATCAAACAGCAAGAATCGTGCAGAGCTGTTATTCTGGCTCATCACATTCATAATTGTACTACTGTTGTCATTGGGCAGATACTTTCCTCTCTATAAACTATTTTATATGATTCCGGGAGTAAATAAAATTAGATGCCCAATTAAGTTCCTGCATATGTGTAATCTAGCTGTTGCAATTCTCTTTGCATACGGCATTGACCTATTTACAGAAAGTTTAAAAGAAAAGAAAAAAAACGTCACAATCGTTTTTGGTTATACATGCCTTGTTATTTCTGTTATTATGATAATATTGGCAGGTACAACGCTTAAAAGCACTGCTTTTGCAGACCAGCTTAACCAGATGGGACTTGGGGGAGTGTCTGCTAATCTCATTAAAATAAGATCTTTTGGCTTCTTCTTTGGATTTATGACATTTGCATTCTGTGGAATACTTTTTCAAATAATATATTATATTGACAACTCAAATATAAAAAAATATCTGCCATATATCATAGTTTTGGCGGTTGGAATTGAGATGAGTGTCGTTAATAAATACTTTATAAATAGACAACCTCAAATGATGCCGCTACTTGAAAAGAACTATTTCATAAAATCTATAAAATCCGATGACAGTCTTTATAGAATAAGCTGTCCCACACAAGAGCCTCCTTTCAACTATTGGAAACGTTTTACATTTCCAATAAATCTGATGAACGTAAGCGTACCATCAAACATTGAAAATCTGCCGGAAGATTACAAAAGTTTTTATGAGGCTGGTTTCAAAGATACAGCAAGATTATGGCAATTGACCAATACCAAATATATAATTGCTCCTAAAAAAGGCATAATGGAACTCATAAAAGCTGACAAAGGATTCAAGTTGCATACTACATTTGATGTAAACAACAACATGCAGGTAAGGGCACCAATGGTTATAAACAATGGTCAATTTGGTGTTGCCAGATATGAAAAAACACTGCCAAGAGCTGCTCTATATTACAATTGGAAAACTATGCCGCGAGATGATATGTTAACGGAATTAACATCTGGCTCATGGAATCCACAAACCGAGGTGCTTGTTACAGAAGAAATTGTTAATAAAAATTCAGCAGTTATTCCTCCGTCCCCTGCAGAGATTATTAAATACCGCCCGGATAAGATTGTAATAAAAGCAGATGCCGATCAAAACGGTGTATTACTTCTTAATGATAAATTCGACACAAAATGGAAAGCAGAAATTGACGGAAAGCCGACAGAAATTTTTCCATGTAATTATATCATGAGAGGTATTGCTGTTGAAGCAGGCAAGCATACAATTACAATGAGATACACTCCATATATGAAAGCATTTATTTTACAGCTGCTTGGAATACTTATTATAATTAGCGTTATAATATATTCCAAACTCAAATCAAAAAAAACAATACAACAGTAAGAATATTTTCAGAAAGAGACTCATGGAATATTATACAAACATTTTAAATACAATTGGAAACACCCCCTTACTAAAACTTGAAAAAATTTCTGATTTTCCAATATTTGCAAAGGCGGAATTCTTAAATCCTGCCGGAAGCGTAAAAGATCGTGTTGCTCTATATTTAATTGAACAGGCAGAGAAACGAGGAGAGTTGAAACCCGGAATGGTAATAGCAGAAGCGACCTCGGGCAACACAGGAATCGGAGTCACTTTTGTTGGTGTTCATAAAGGATACAGAGTTATTATTGTTATGCCTGAAAACATGAGCGAAGAACGTAGAAAGATTATCAAGGCTTTTGGTGGTGAATTGATATGCACTCCGACCGAAGAGAGCCTCAATGGTTGTCTTGCAAAACTTGAGGAATTAAAACAGGAAATTCCGGATCTATATATCCCAAATCAATTTAAGAATCCAGACAATCCGGAGATACATTACAAGACTACCGGTGCAGAGATCTGGCATCAGATGGAAGGACAGGTAGATGCATTTGTAGCAGGAGTAGGCAGTGGTGGAACTTTAGCAGGCGTGGGAAAATTTCTTAAAGAGAAGAATTCTGATATACAACTTATTGCAGTAGAGCCTGCAAATGTATCTGCTCTGCTTGGTCAGGAACCCGGACTTCATAAAATAGAAGGAATCGGCGACGGATTTATTCCGGATATATTGGATGTTTCTCTGATTGACGACATAATCACCGTAACGGATGATGATGCAGTAAAGACTGCACAGCAGATTACTCTCAAAGAAGGTGCACTTGTAGGAACGTCTGCCGGGGCTAATATTTGGGCAGCAATAGAGTTTGGAAAGAAAATTGGTCAAAATAAAAACATTGTCACAATACTTCCAGATCGAGCCGAACGATACTTCAGCACAGCTCTGATTTAAAATTGTAAGAACAGGCAGGCACCAAGACCAAGCACATAGTTCCCATAATCTTAGCATTTCAGATGAAGTGAGTCACCAGAACTTTTATTCCAATCATAATCAAAATAACGCCTCCAAAAATCTCAACTTTACTCTCAAAAATGTGTCCAAACAACTTGCCGATATAAGCACCTAAGAAAGAAAACACAAAAGTTATAATACCAATAAATAAAACTGGCAACAAAACTTTAACATTCAAGACAGACAATGTAATTCCTACAGCAAAAGCATCAACACTTGTTGCAATTGCCATTATGAACAAAACATATATATTTAAGGGATTACTATACTTTGCTTCTGAAATCTGATAACTTTCATAAATCATTTTTGTTCCAACAAAAACTAAAAGAACAAAAGCGATCCAATGACCAAAAAATTCAAGGAAACGACCTGCAAAGTTTGCCAGAAACCATCCAAGTAGAGGCATAACAGCTTGAAACAAACCAAAGAAACCTGCAATTAACAATGCGTGCTTAATATGCATTTTTTTTATCACGGCACCACTACTTATGGAAACAGCAAATGCATCCATGGTCAACCCCAGGGCAATAAATATAATAGTAACTATTGACATAACTTTATCTTTCCGAACTCAGAAGAGCAATTGCTTGTGCCGCCATTCCCTCTTCTCTTCCAATTGCCCCCATTTTTTCAACAGTAGTTGCCTTAACAGATACACAACCAACATCAATTCCTGCGTATTTTGCTAAAACATTTCTCATTTCTTCAATATATGGAGCCAGTTTTGGGCGTTCTGCCATAACAGTTACATCAAAATTATTGACTTCAAAACCTTTTTTAAGAACAATATCAACAACAGCCGACAGAAGCTCCACACTTTTTGCATTTTTCCATTTTGAATCGGTATCGGGGAAATGCTTTCCAATATCTCCCTCTGCGGCCGCACCCAGAAGAGCATCCATAACCGCATGAGTTATAACATCAGCATCCGAATGTCCATCTAACCCGAGATCAGATTCAATTTCCAATCCACCAAGCACCAGCTTTCGTCCCGCTTTAAATCTATGTGCATCAAAACCTATTCCAGCTCTTATCATATTAAATTTCCTTTTTTCCTGTACGGGCGACATTCTTGTCGCCCTTTTATCTTTCGGCAGACATTCTTGTCGCCCTTTTATCTTTCGGCCGACATTCTTGTCGCCCTTTTCTTGCGGGCGACAAGAATGTCGCCCCTACGCAATCCCAAAACAAAACCCCTTTTCAATTCTATACCCTCTGACAAATGCAGAGCCTTCCATCTTTTTTTTTCCTTCAGGTTGCACAAATTCAAGACTTACGCAACCATTCCCTGTCTGCACGACCGGAGAACCATCATCTGTAAAAGATATTACAGTTCCAGGCTTAGCACCAGATAAATCAAATCCGCACACAATTAATGAATTCCAAATCTTTAAATTCTGCTCTTTTCCGTTAATGACACACGGGGAAAAACAAACAGGCCATGAATTCATTCCCCGTATCTGATTATGCACTTCCTTAGCAGACTTACTCCAGTCAATGAGTCCGTCACTTTTTTTAAGCTTTGCTGCAAAAGTAACTAAATTATGATCTTGAGGAATTCTATCATTTGTTCCATCAAAAATTTCTGACAATGTTTCAACAAGCAATCTACTTCCTGCACTACTTAAATTATCATGCAGTATTTCCGCTGTATCATTTTCCCCGACGGCAACCTTTGTCTGCGAGATGATATCGCCATCATCCATTTTTTCATTCATATACATTACTGTTACGCCACTGACGGTTTCACCTGCAAGCACAGCACGCTGTATCGGAGCTGCACCACGATATTTTGGAAGCAGCGATGTATGAAGGTTTATACAACCAAACCTGGGAACATCAAGAATATCCGGTTTAATAATCTGTCCATAAGCAACAACAACAATAATATCGGGATTGAGATCTTTAATCATCTCAATACTTTCAGGAGAGTTTACGCACTCGGGAGTCATTACATTCAGACCATTCTTCAAAGCCAAAACTTTAACAGCCGACGGCATTAGTTTCAACTTACGACCAAATGGTCTGTCAGGTTGACTAATTACGCCAACTATCTCAAATTTACCGCAATCGATGATTGTCTTCAAAGACTCTGCCGCAATTTCCGGAGTACCCATAAATAATATTTTCTTTTTCATTCAAAAATCCTTTAAAAAATCAACGGTCTTTCAGCACGAACAAACTTTGATGGAATTTCCTTTACAAAACGGGAAGGATTACACGGAATGAAACCTCCTGTTTTAGCTCTGTTAATCTGAGGTACACACATACAGAGTTCATCTTCAGCACGTGTAACAGCAACATAAAACAGCCGACGCTCTTCCTCTATTTTATCAAGACTCTCTTCATCAATTGATTTTCTTGATGGAAACATTCCTTCCGCAAGCCACGGAATAATTACAACCGGCCATTCTAACCCTTTTGCCTGATGTATAGTACCAAGTCGGACAACATCCTGGTCAACCCCCATCTGCTGTTCCTCATCAAGAGAAGTCAGCAAAGCAACCTCATTCATAAAACTACTTAAACTATCATACTGCTTAATATATCCTGCAATTGCTGTAATATCTTCCATTCTTTTATCTGCATTATCAAACTGGTCTTTTGCATATTTATCATAAAAAGTATCAACATATTCATTAACGATAAAAACACCATCAATATTATCTGACGAGATGGAATCAAATATTTTGTCAATATCTTTCCAATGTTCTTTGGCGGTCGGTTTCAGCAGCAAAAGCAGATTTTCTCTATCGCTCTTACTGAAAACATCAAATGATGCACCCAATCTACGCCAAAGTCCGCTAGCTGACTTAGGTCCTACGCCCGGAAACATCATCATTAATCTTGCAAACGACAATTCGTCACCCGGATTTAAAATCAGACGCAAAAAGGCACATACATCTTTTATATGAGCCTGTTCAAAGAAGCGTATACCTGATGTGACAATAAAAGGGATATTTTGTCGTACAAGAGCAAACTCCAGCTCCATTGAGTGAAAGTGAGAACGATACAAAATGGAGATATCAGAATACTTATATCCTTCATGTTTCTTATTCATAATATACTGACATATATATTTAGCCTGGGCATCACCCGTGCGAACAGTCACAACAGAAGGCTTAATATATGAATCTCGTGTAGAACGTAAAACTTTCTTAAATTGGTTTATATTACCTTCAATACATGCATTTGCAACATCAAGTATCTCCGGAACGCTTCGATAATTGGTCTCAAGCATAAATTTTTGTGCATTTTCATATCTGTCAAGAAAAGACATAATGTTTTCAAAATTTGCTCCTCTCCAAGAATATATACTTTGAAAATCGTCACCAACAACCATTAAATTATTATGTCCTTTAACAAGCAGATCAACAATATTTCCCTGAATAGAATTTGTATCCTGATACTCATCAACAAGTACATAATCAAACTGAGCTTGATATCTTTCTGCAAGATCCGGATTCTCCCGCAGCAACTTGAGACATTTTTTCAAAATATCATCAAAATCCATAGACATCATATTAATCTTACGATTCTCATATTCATCATAAACTCTTATAATGTCATCCACATTATGTTCACCATCATTAAACCGCAGAAAAATCTGTTCTTCAACCGGCAATTCCATATTAACGGCCAAGCCGCAGACACCTAGAATCACTTGTGCCTTAGGGAACTCTTTTGCCTTAAAACCTAAATCTCTAATGCATTGTGTCATCAAAGTTTTTGAATCAGCACTATCCAAGATTGTATAGTTCTGATTAAAACCCACACGCTGTGAATGCTTTCTTAAAATTCTATTTGCAAGGTGATGAAATGTTCCACCCCACATACCATAAATATCCTGTCCTGCAAGAACATTTACTCTATCAAGCATTTCCCTGGCAGCTTTATTAGTAAAGGTAAGCAGAAGAATTCTCTCCGGCTTCATTCCATGTTCAAGCAGATATGCTACCCTATGGACCAAAGTATGTGTTTTACCCGTACCTGCCGCAGCAAGCACAAGCAGCGGTCCATGACCAGATGTAACAACATTGTACTGTTCCTCATTTAAAACTGATTTAAAATCTATCTTATTCATCATTCCCTTAAATTTTTCGTACGGGCGAGACATGTCTCGCCCCTACACCACAAAATCCCTCAAAGAGACATCCTTAAAGTCATCTCTTAAAGCATTATCAATCTTCTCCACTAATTCCTTTATATCTTTTGGAACTCTATTCAAACCGGCATCTGAATTATTCAATCCCAATCTTGCAAAATCTCCGGCTACCTTTGCAACGGTCAAATCAGCCGGCGAACGTTTAAAACAATATACACCGGGTTGTGCTTCAACAGCAGATATATAATTCAAACTCTCCAGATACGAGATAGCTTCATTAAGCAGACGTATCGGCAATGTATATTTCTTTGCAAAATACTCAACAGAAAAATTCTGTCCATCTTTATTAATCATCAAATCGATATTATCAATAATAATTGCCATAATCAAAGTTAACTTGGATGCAAAACTGACATTTTTTCCATCTACACTATAGTCACAATCCATATCATTCTTCAATGCCGAAGCAAATTCTGCTCCATAAAGAATAATCTGCCAGCTAATCAAAACCCATAACAGAATAATAGGAAGAACCGCCAAACTACCATAAATACGACTTGCCTTAACAACACCAATCTGTAAAGCCATACACAACCATAGCCACCCTGCCAGCAGGAGTGCCGCAACAAAACCACCAACTAATGCATGAGTAAATTTTACCTTTGTGTTTGGAATAATGATATAAACCAAAGCAAAAACAAGGGAAACGCCGGCTAAAACAAGACACTTGTTTATAAATGCATTGTTGACAGCAACATCAAGAACATTAGCAGCCTTACTATAAAAAAGATGGTTAATCATATCCAAAACCGGAAGCGACAGAAAAATTGAAAGAAGTGCTGGCACAAGAAGTATGATTGCCAGATAATCTGCAAATTTTCGCCATATAGGACGACCTTTAACAACCCCCCAAATTTTATTAAACGTCTTTTCAATCTTAGATAACATTGAAATAACCATAAAGATCAACCCGCCAAAGCCAACAAACCCCAAAGCTTTAAAATTCAGTTCACTGATCCTCTTCAGCAGTTTTTCAGAAGTATTTTTTAAATCTACGGTGAAAGATTGAGCAAAAAGCAAATCACTGCTTACCGAATCTGTCGTGTTGGTCTTTCCTCCATGCTGAAGCTTATATCTATCTGTAGCCATCTGTTCAATATTTTGGGCAACATCAGAAGTCAATTTCATAACCTTGTCCTGCAAAAGCTCCTCGCCACCGAAAGCACGACCAAGGGCAATAGTTACAACTAGTATAGGAATAAATGCAAGAAGTGTATTGTAAGTCAAAGCTGTGGAGTGTAAAGGACATTCATCTCTACCAAAACTTCTAATTGAAAGATAGAAGGCTCTCAAAAATTTTAGTGCATGTTTTTTTAAACCACCATAATCTTTCATGTAACTTTCATCAAAAATTTTGGATAAAAAATCATGCCGTTTTTTTTGTACATCTAAAAATATTTTCTTTATATCAATCATGTATCACTCCATTAAAAAGTTCTAATTTCAAGAAAATTGCAAACTATTGTGTTGCTTCGCAGCTTGTCTAATATTTTCTATTTGAAAAGCAAAACACATCATTCCCATAAGCCCCATAGTTCACATTTTTCCTCTTAACTCTTAGCACGTTTCACTTGCTATGGCATATCAAAAA
Organism: uncultured Victivallales bacterium; assembly: GCA_964441455.1. Lineage (GTDB taxonomy): Bacteria > Verrucomicrobiota > Kiritimatiellia > JAQICX01 > JAQICX01 > JAQICX01. Next base: position 36,876 of record CAYTUX010000282.1, read on the forward strand.
TTTTACCCGGATTCATAATATTATTAGGATCAAAAGTTTTCTTAATTCCCTTAAGCAATGCCATATATTCAGGGGAAACAACCTGATCCATATACTTTTTACGTTTATGTCCGATACCATGTTCACCTGAAAGCATTCCACCATTCTCTTTAAGCATTGCATAAATTTCACCAAGAATTTTGGGTACGCTATCGTGCCATTTTTCATCAGACCAATCTTCCGGACAAGTTACACGAGCATGTATGTTACCATCACCTGCGTGACCAAAACATGGAATTATTATACCATACTTTTCAGAAATATTTTCTAAAAATCTGATTGCATCAGGAATTTGTGCCGGAGGCACAACAATATCTTCATTACACTGGCGTTTGGAAATCAAATTGAATGCTTCGGCAATATTTCTTCTGACACTCCAAATTCTTTCAGAAGTTGAAGTATTGTCAGCAACATAAACTTCTGTTGCCCCACCCTCTTTGCAAAACTTACCAATTGTTATATACTGTTGTTCAATCTCCTCCATATCAGTTCCGTCAACAGAGATCAGAAGCATCGCACCGCAATCCTCATAAGGAAGGCTCTCATTCAAATACTCACATCCGGCTTTTACAGAAAGCTTATCCATAAACTCAACAGATGTAGGAATTATTCCACCCTCTGTAATTATCTTCGGTACCATTGAGATTGCAGCATCGCTTGTTTTAAATAGACATAGCAAATCAGCCTGCAATGTCGGTTTAGGTATCAGTTTAAGAATAATCTTTGTAAAGATACCCAATGTACCCTCGGAACCAACCATAAGCTTAACCAAGTCATAACCGGTTACATTCTTCACAAGTTTGCCGCCCAGTTCAACAATATCACCTGTTGGAGTAACAACTTCCAGACCAAGAACATATTGTGCGGTAACGCCATATTTAATAGCTTTTCCGCCACCGGCATTCTCCGCAACATTTCCTGCTATATAACAAGTCTCAACACTCATTGGATATCCGGCATAAAAAAGACCAGTTCCATCAAGATGCTCATTAATGTCATTTGCAACAACACCGGGCTCTACAACAACCATCATATTCTTTGTGTCAATCTCAAGAATCCTGTTCATTCTATCAATTGAAATAACAATACCCTTGCAGCATGGAACACAACCACCCGAAAGACCACTACCGGCACCACGTGGTGTCAAAGGAACATTTTCACGATTAGCAAGCTTAACAATCTCTGCAATCTCTTCTTTGTTCGCAGGGCGTACAACAGCTTCCGGCATTGTTCTGTATGCTGGATCAGGAACTTGATCTCTTGAATACTGTTCCAGACTATCTGCATCATCAAAAATAACATACTTATCGCCAACAATTGCTTTAAGCTGATTTACAATATTCTCAGTAACAGGATTAAAATTATACAATTCAAATTCTTTCATTATAAGCCCTCCCTGCTTCTTGCCTTTTCAGAATGACCTGTCATGCCCTTACGCAGTGGTTTTATCTTGCCCTCACGCAGTGAGTTGCCCTCACGCAGTGAGTTTATTAAGACAGGTAAAACTTCAAAAAGATCTCCTACAATTCCAATATCCGCAACCTTAAAAATTTGTGCATCCGGATCACTATTAATGACAACAATATTTTCAGCAGTCTGCATACCTGCAAGTTGCTGGATTGCTCCCGACACTCCGACAGAGACACAAAGTTTAGGACTAATCGTCTTGCCGCTCAAACCAACCTGATGCAGATAGCTCAACCAGCCTCGGTCAACCACATCACGTGTGGCACCCAATGCCGCACCCAACAGATCACAAAGTTCTCTGACAAGCTTAATGTTCTCCGCACGCTTAATTCCGCGTCCTACAATAACAACCTTATCTGCTTCCTGAAGAAGCAGCTCCTCTTCAGAAAGTACGAGCTCTTTTCTAACAACATTGGATGCAAGATCAAATTCATTTCCCTTAATCCTAAGAATCTCACCATTTCTGCCGGCAACAGGTTGAGCAGGTTTGGAAGAGTGAGGGCGAACAGTAGCCATCTGGGGCAAAAAGCCTTGAGTTCTAATTGTCGCCATAATATTTCCACCAATAGCCGGTCGAGTCTGAAGAAGCTTACCCTCCTCATCAATATCAAGAACAGTGCAGTCAGCTGTCAATCCGGTATGTGCAGTCATGGCAACATAAGGCATGAGAGTTCTGCCGGTACTGGTCGCAGCAGCAATAATAATCTCCGGCTCATACTTGTCAATCAGACTAAGCATACACTTGGAATATGCCTCATTATCAAAATATTTCAATTGTGGATCTTCAATTGCAACAACATAATCAGCTCCACATGAAATCAGCTTCTGCAATTCATCCTCAGAAAGCTTATCACCAAAAATAATCGCAGCAACATCACAACCTTTTTTTTCTTTTAAAGAAGCTGCTCTACCAAGCAGTTCATAAGAAACTCTTGAAATTTCACCTTCAAACTGCTCCGCTAAAATCCATAATTTTGCATTAATCATTATAGAACCTCCCTTGAATCCAGAAATGAAAAAACTTTTTCAACACCATCATGAATAGCCTCATCATCCTTGCCGAAAATCAACTCACACTCTCTTGTGACTTTCGGTCTGAAAATCTTTGCTACTCTTGTTGGAGACCCATTCAGTCCAATATAATCAGGGTTCAACTGAAGCATATCAGCAGTTATCACATCAAGTTGAGTAGCTTTTGCTCTAATTTTTCCATCAAGAGTAGGCAGACGAGGAGTGGCAATTTCTTTAACAACAGTAAGTAGACAAGGCAACTTCACATCAAGCAGTTCATCACCCTGCTCAACCTGTCTGGAAAGAGAAATTCTGCCATCAGAGACAGAATAAATTTTATTTACATAACTGGCAACCGGAATTTTCAGATGTGCGGCAACCTCCGGTCCTACCTGACCTGTATCGCCATCTGTGGCACGTTCGCCGCAGATAATCATATCAACATCGCCGAGAAACTTGACTGCCTCACCAAGAATATATGCCGTTGCCCAAGTATCAGAACCGGCAAAAGCCCTATCACTGATCAAAACACCCTTATCAATTCCCATCGACAAAGCTTCTTTAATACAAATATCTGCTTTAGGTGGTCCCATACTGACAGCAACAGTTTTTCCGCCATACTGATTTTTCAAGCTTATGGCAACTTCAATAGCATACAAATCCAGAGGATTCACAATCGACTCCACCCCTTCGCGAATAACTGTACCGGTCTCCTCATCCATCTTAACAGATTTTGTTTCAGGAACCTGTTTAATTAAAACAACAATCCTCATAATATTCCTCAAAATTTCAACATTTAAAAATCTTCTGAAATTTTACAAAAAAACATACATCAAGTCTATCCCTAAGTTGAAAAAGGAAGCTTTTACGTTGATTTGACTGTTGAATTGTTTTTCGGTTGCCGGGAACGCCAACCCTCTCTATTAAAACTGCAATTTAACATTAGTCTGCAAGATTCATTAGGGAGGGATGCTGTCCCCGGCGTCCGAAGGTAACGCAACGATCTTCGTTGCAAGTACAAAACACCACCTAGCTTTGCTAACAACAATTCACAACTTGCCCCAACGCAGTTGGTGCCGCCAAGCAGTAACCAAAAAAAAAAGGAATCAATTTCAATTGATTCCTTTTTGTGTTCAACATAGAGAACTATTTAGCTTCGCCTATTTCACGATACCAGATGTTTCTGAATCTTACAAGGTCGCCATGATCTTGAAGAGCCAGAGGCAGTTTAGCATCATGATGAACGTATTTAGTTGTGACTCTGTGATCTGTTGGTCCTTGAAGGACTTGAGCATTTTGTACAACAACACCATTAAGAAGGATTGTAGCCCTTGCCGGTGAAATCAATTTTGTTTCATCAAACTTTGGAGCTTCCCAGATAATGTCATAAGTCTGCCATTCGCCTGGTTTTCTAGAAGGATTTACAAGTGGCGGATACTGACCATAGATACTGCCAACTGTTCCGTCAGAATATGTTGGGTTATCAAAGCAGTCAAGAACCTGAAACTCATATTTTCCCATTAGGAAAACGCCGCTGTTGCCGCGACCTTGACCATCACCTTTAACAACTTCAGGTGCAGCAAATTCAACGTGAAGCTGGCAATCACCAATAAGTTCTTTAGTCTGAATGTCACCTGTACCTGGAACTACTTCCATGTAACCATTTTCAACTTTCCATCCGGCAGGAGTACTTGCGTCACCTTTTTTTGTCCAACCGGAAAGATCTGTTCCGTCAAACAGAACAACTGCATCTGAAGGAGGAAGCATGTAAAATTTTTCCTGTGACCATTCTGTTGGTTCAACAACCTTAGGTTGTGGACGCTCTCCGTCATGTACTTTATATATTGACCCCGGAATTGTCGGAGTATCATCGTATCCTAGACTCATTATTATCAGTCCTTTCGTTTTTTGTTTATTTTTAAATTTTTCTTTGTAAGTGAGATACGAGATGTGTGATATAAGATGCTTCATCGCTTGGCTACGCCAAGCACATCATTCCCATAAATCCCATATTTCCCATTCCTTGCTCATTTTATTTTTTGCAAACTTACGCATGAAGAATTGAATTAACCCTCCGTCCACGCCGTCATTTGCTGTTTGTGTTCCAATATTAACCATTACCTTACAGTCTTCCATCAACAATATCTTTTGGAAGACAATTTTTTATATCATAAATAACAGCATCTTTACAAGCAAGCTTTGAAAGGTCTAAGCTTTCAAACTGTTTATGTGCAACAGCAAGTACTATTGCGTCATAGTCGTCACATAGCTCGTCTTCCGGAACAATTGAGAGCCCATACTCTTCAAATACCTCTTCCGGATCTGCCCATGGATCGTAAACTTCAACAGTTACACCAAAATCTGCCAGGGCTTCTGTCAGATCAATTACTCTTGTATTACGAATATCAGGGCAGTTTTCTTTAAAAGTAACACCCAACATAAGCACTTTTGAGTTTTTAACAATATGCCCGCGCTTAATCATTAATTTGATAATTTGAGATGCAGCATATTCCCCCATTCCATCATTGAGCCTTCGACCTGCAAGAATCATTTCAGGATGGTAACCAATTTCCTGTGCTTTGTGAGTTAAATAATATGGATCCACACCAATGCAATGCCCACCAACTAAACCCGGCTTGAATGGCAGAAAATTCCATTTGGTACCGGCTGCTTCCAAAACATCATGTGTGTCAATTTTAAGTATTGAAAAGATTTTTGCAAGTTCGTTTACAAAAGCAATGTTTAAATCACGCTGAGTATTTTCAATAACTTTTGCAGCCTCGGCAACTTTTATTGAGGCAGCTTTAAAAGTTCCCGCCTCTATAATAGTTCCATACAAATCATCAACAATATCTGCAATCTCAGGTGTGGAACCACTTGTAATTTTTCTGATTTTAGTTACTGTATGTTTTTTGTCCCCGGGATTTATTCTTTCAGGACTATATCCGCAGAAAAAATCTTCATTAAATTTCAAGCCGCTGAATAATTGGAGAACCGGCACGCACTCTTCTTCAGTACATCCCGGAAAAACAGTACTTTCATAGATTACAATATCATTTTTTTTCAACACTTTTCCAACGGTTTCGCTTGCCATTTTCAATGGAGTCAAATCCGGTCTTTTGTTTTTGTCGATTGGTGTCGGAACTGTAATAATAAAAACATTGCAATCCTTAATATCGTCTACAGTGCATCCATATGATAAACCTTTTGATGATTTCAGCTGTTCAGCTGTAGTTTCAAGCGTATGGTCATGAAAAGACTCAAGTTCCCTGATCCGCTTTGCATTGATGTCAAATCCAACAACAGTATACTTTTTACCAAATTCTACAGCTAAAGGTAAACCCACATACCCCAGACCAATTATTGCAATTTTTTTATTCATATCTTTCCTGTTTATCAATTTCTAAATTGTTTTTTTATATGGGCGAGGAAGATCTAGCCCCTACATCTTAATGCAATTTGGGCGAGATGCATCTCACCCTCGAGTTTTTATTACATGCTGCGTATTAATGTGACTTTGTCAATCTTTTACTTAACACTTAGCTCGTAACACTTAACACAATCTTTTACATATCAAACGAAAGCTGATCTGCCAACTCTCCGGGTTTCTTCTTTTTATATCTTTTTCTGGCAATTTTTGGTTCACCTGAATCGCCATGTTCAGATTCTTCGAGATTTTGCAATATATCTTTTGCTCTGTCAATAACTTCTTTCGGCATTCCTGCAAGTCTTGCCACTTGTATACCATAACTCTTGTCTGCACCTCCCGGAACAATCTTTCTCAAGAAGGCAATCTGGTCATCTTTTTCACTAACCAGAACCTTATAATTCTTAACTCCGGACATCGTTAATGCAAGATCAGTCAACTCATGATAATGAGTTGCAAAAAGTGTTTTTGCTTTAACTTGGTTATTATTGTGAAGATACTCCGCAACAGCCCAGGCAATACTTATTCCATCAAATGTACTTGTTCCTCGTCCAATCTCATCCAAAACTATTAAACTTTTATGAGTTGCATTATTCAGAATATTTGCAGTCTCCTGCATCTCAACCAAAAAGGTGCTTCGCCCCCTTGCCAGATCATCACTGGCTCCCACTCTGGTAAAGACTCTGTCAACCAATGAAATATCAGCATCGGTTGCCGGAACAAAGCATCCAATGTGTGCCATAATTGTAATAATTGCAACCTGTCTGATATAGGTTGATTTACCTGCCATATTCGGTCCGGTGATTATAATCAGTTGATTTTCACTGCAATCAAGAAGCGCATCGTTGGGAACAAACCTTTCCGAGTCCGGCATCTCTTCAACAATCGGGTGCCGTCCTGATTTGATATTAAGTATTCCTGAATCATTCATTTTCGGTCTGACATACCTCATTGCAAGTGCCCTGTCTGCAAATGCTGTTAAAATATCTAGTTCAGCAATAGCTTCTGCTGTCTTAAGAATGTCATTCATCTTCTCAACGGCTTTTGATCTGACTTCCTGAAAAATCTGATATTCAAGTGCTTCTGACTTATCTTTTGCTCCAATAATTTTTATTTCATAATCTTTTAATTCAGGAGTGATAAAACGTTCAGCATTAACAAGAGTCTGTTTGCGAATATAGTCTTCCGGTGCATTATCTGCCTGACCTTTTGAAATTTCAATATAGTAACCAAAAACTTTATTGTGTTTAACTTTTAAATTCTTTATTCCTGTTCTTGCAATCTCTTTAGTCTGATATTCGGCAAGCCATTTTCGTCCATCAGCAGATATCGAACGGAGTTCATCAAGTTCTTCAGAGTACCCGCTCTTAATTATGCCCCCCTCTTTTATGGTCACAGGAGGTTCATCAATTATTGTCTCATCAATCAGTTTAAGCAGTTCATTCTGAGTGACAAGCATTTCGGCTAAATCTGCAAGTTTTTCAACTTCGTGCCCCTCAATTACTTCTCGAAGGAGTGGAATAGTTCTTAAGGATTGAGCAATGGAAATCATATCTCGGGCGTTACCGGAACCGGAGTCAATACGAATAATAATTCTTTCAATGTCTCGAATCATAGAAAGACGTTCAAGAAGTTCATGCTGTAAAATTCTGTCTTTCATGATTGCTTCTACTGCATCATGTCTGGAATTAATCTGTTCTACAGATCTTAACGGATGTAATAACCAGTCCCGCAGATGTCGACCTCCCATAGATGTTTTAGTCACATCAAGAATCTTGAGAAGAGACATGCCTGTTTTGCCGGGCAAATTTACCAGGTCAAGATTTCTGCATGTTGTTTCATCAAGCGTTACGTAGTTGTCCGCATTTCTGTATTGTAAAGATTTTATATGATCAACTTTTCGGCGCAAATCTTCTTTAACATAAAACAGGACTCCGCCAACTGCACCTATAAGTGCGTTAAAACCTTCACATCCAAAGCCTTCTAGAGAGTGAACTTTGAAGTGTCTTTTTATGTAGTCATAAGCTGCATCATATTCAAATGTCCAATCTTCACATGATGTTATTCTATCTGACTGGTCAGGAGAAAGACCTACTCGGATCTCTTCGTCATTAACACTTGTGGATGGAAGCAGATATTCCCCGGGTGCAAATCTGATTAAACTGTCCCATACCTCACTTGAACTATCAACTTCGCTGCAAATAAAGTTGCCTGTCGAAAGATCTAGAAGTGCATATCCAAATTTTTTGCCTTTTTTGCATACACCTGCAAGATAGTTATTTTGGCGTGCATCAAGAATTGTATCTTCAGTTATTGTGCCGGGGGTAACAATGCGTGTTACTTCCCGCTTGACAATACCTTTGGCTTCAGATGGATCTTCCATTTGCTCACATATGGCAACTTTACTCCCTGAACGAATAATTCTGGCAAGATAACCATCGGAAGCATGATGCGGAATTCCGCACATAGGCACATTGGCTCTTTTAGTAAGTGCAATATCTAAAATGCCGGAAGCACGCTTTGCATCTTCGAAAAACATTTCATAAAAATCGCCCATTCGAAAAAACAAGATTACATCTTCCGGCAATTCAGATTTTATGCGCCTATACTGCCGCATCATAGGTGTAAGTTTTTCTGCCATATTATTTTAGTTTATCGTTGGTCGTTAGTTTTAAATAGCGAGATGAAAGAAGTGAGATGTAATATGCGTTATCGCTTGACTGTGCCAAGCACATAATTCCCATATCTCTCATCATTTGTGAATTCTTTTATTTCTTATCTGTCTTTTTCCTTACATTCCTTCTTTATCCCTGCAGTTTCCCGCCTAATTCTTTAATCATAGATTCCATTCGTCTGCCATATTCAACATATGCATCATATTTAGCTTTTTCAGATGCAGATGGTCCATCGGATTCATGGAAAACAGCTTTTAGATGTGGTTCAATAGAGGTGCCTCCATCATAACCGGAGTCAATCAAGTCCTTCATAATCTTTTTGACGTCACCATCACCTTCTCCGCAATATGTGAAAATACAAGCCTGATTTTCAGCATCCCAAATGCCGTCTTTGATATGTATATAATCAATATAATCTTTTACATTTGAGTAAAATTCCCAAGATGACTGTTTTGGATATGGTTCAGGTTTTGTAAAATCATCTGCAAATACAGGATTACCTGTGTCAAAAACAAGTCTAAGTCCAGGGACGTTTTCAACAAGTTTAAGAGTATATGTATACCCCATACCACCATAGTTCATACAGTTTTCATGAACAGGTGTAATACCGGCATCTTTAAAACGTTTAACAACTTCTCGTAATCTCCTGAAACGCTCTTCTTCCATCTGATCATCCGGTCCTCTATCCTTAAGAACAGCATAACTCATAATACGAATCAGCTTTGAGTTTAGCCTATGCATTCTAGGAATAGTTCTTTCAATCTCTTTAACAGTAATGTCAAATGGGTCTGTAATCTGTTTTCCCCAATTACATATAGTAGAACCAAAGCAGTTTACTTTAATCTGTGCTTCATCTAACTTTGCACATGCAATATCAAAAGCTTCATCACTGATGTCATGAATATTCACCCCATCAATTGCTCTTGATTCAATGTTTGACCAACCTAGTTCAAGTGTAGCTTTTATCTGACCATCTAAACCGGTTGAAGCTTCATCAGCAAAACCTGTAAGATACATTATATATTCCTCTTTTCTAAATTAATTATGCTCTGCATGTTCTGCAGAGCAAATATAAAGTTTTATTTATAACCCATTGCACTAACGTTTTGATAACTCTTGCTTAGACAATCAAATGGATCTGCTCCATAACTATCGTCCTGCTCAACAAGCATAAACTCAACGCCAATTTCTTCAGCTGTTTTCAGGATTAATTCCCAATTCAGGTTACCTTCTCCAACCGGACAAAAGATCTGCTTACCCTCTTCGTTGATTGTCATATCTTTAAGATGCAGAAGAGGTTGACGATCTGCATATTTTTTCATCCATGCAGCAGGGTCTCCGCCACCGGCCGTTACCCAGAAAACATCAAATTCAGCTTTTAGAACAGAAGCATCAATCTGATCATATAAGTTTGCTAACCAGACTTTTTTTCCTCTTCTTTTAAATTCCCAGTTATGGTTGTGATAAGAAAAGTCCATGCCAGCTTCAGCAAGTCTTGCCGCAACAGGTGTAAGCTCTTCTTTTAGAACCTCAATTCCATTTGGATTGTTCATATACTTTTCCTGATCTAAAGAACCGACAGCTGCATGTTTACAGTTCCAAGCCTGATGCTCTGCAATAACATTTTCAAGGTCGTTTAAAAAACGATCCCATGGATAATGTGTACAGCATGCGTGAAGACCGGCATCATCAAGCACCTCTGCCATCTCGTCTGCCGGCAGCTTGACGCCGATTCCCGAAAGCTGAACAGTTGTATATCCAATGTCTGCAACTTTTTTGAATGACTCAATTAAATCTTCTTTTGTTTTAGTGAATTCTCTAATGGTGTACAATTGTGCACCTAGTACCGGTTTTTCCATTTTAATGACTCCTTTATTTTGTTGTTTTTAGTTTGACTGTATCTTAAATAAATATTATCCGTCAAGCTTAGCAAGAATAAGTTCTGCCGCACGCTGTCCTGACATGAACATTCCTCCAAAAATTGGTCCCATACGTGCTGAACCAAATACACCATTTGCTGCCATACCGGAAACAAATAAGCCAGGATAAACTTCTTTAGTATTCTCAACTGTTGCAATTTCACCCTTTTCCGCCCACATTGGTTTTTCTCCAATAACGCCGCCTGTCGGTGTATCAAGTTTGATTCCGGCTTTTCTTGCAACTTTGTCAGTTAACAATGCATCATGCCCTGTTCCATCTAAAACGCACTTTGCACAAATCATTAATGGATCAACATGCCAGTTGTTTGGATATAAAACAGGTGCCCAGTTAATAACAACTCCACCTATAGAATCTTCCTTGTATAGAACATCTTCAACAACAATGCCATTAAATATTGCAGCACCTGCATGCACGGCTCCGTATATCAAAGCAGAAGCCGTTTCAACAGAGTCTGTCTTAACAAGACCTTCTCCCACACCACTATATCGTATTCCATACTCATCAAGCATAGGTGTAACTTCTTCCTGAATGATGATATCATTATTAAGCATCGCACCACCCCAGATCCCTCCGCCGGGTGCAAGTTTCATCTCAAAAAGTGAAACCTTTTTGCCTGCTTCTGCAAGAATCTTTGCACAAATCAGGCCACTTGGACCTGCACCTACAATCGCCACATCACTATCAACAGCTGCTGAAAGTTTAGCCGCAAAGCCGGAAATTATTGACCTTGATATATGTTTTTCCATTATATTATTTTCCTTATTAATTATGTAACTTCTCAATAAGTCTTTGATCAACCGCTGAGCAAGATTATTGATATATAGCTGCAATATATTAAAAGTATGGGGGGATGTACAAGAAAA
>CAYTUX010000283.1:0-9185 GCA_964441455.1 uncultured Victivallales bacterium
CAAAGTGCTCCTCCCCTGTTTAGGGGAGGTGTCCGAGCTTGCGAAGACGGAGGGGTAATCCTCCCTCCCGACCAACGACCAACGACCAACAATCAACGACCTATCCTCCCATCCCCCTCCCCCAGTACAGGCAAAAAATTACGAACAAAAATCTTATTTCTTGATTTATAATTATCTATTGTTTATAATTTCAAAACTATAAAACCAATTTAATTAAACGGAGACTTCTCAATACATGAACGAACAGCATATAATATCAATAGCAACTGAACTTAATATTGCACCTCAGAAAGTAATGGCAACACTTAAACTAATGGATGACGGTGCAACTATTCCTTTTATATCAAGGTACAGAAAAGAGGTAACAGGCAATCTTGATGAAGTTCAGCTTGGAAACATTCGCCAACGCTATGATCAGCTTGAAGCACTTGATAACAGAAAAGATTCTATTATAAAATCCTTAAACGAACGAAAGTTGCTGACGGACGAACTGAGGGTTGCAATTGCAGGAGCAGAAACCCTTTCTGTGTTAGAAGATATATACCTTCCATTCAGACCAAAACGTCGCACACGAGCAACTATTGCCAAGGAAAAAGGTCTGGAACCTCTTGCAAAGATTATTATGGAACAATCTGATGATATAGTTCCGGAAGCTGTTGCAACCGAATATATAAACAAAGAAAAAGAGGTAAATACCGTTGAGGAAGCACTTGCAGGAGCACGTGACATCATTGCCGAATATATTAATGAAGATAAGGACATTCGACAGATAATAAGAGCATTCTTTGAAAAAAAATCAATTATTAAATCAAAGATGGTCAAGGGTAAAGAAGAATCAGGAGCCAAATTCAAAGATTATTTTGATTGGTCAGAACCTGCTTCACAGGCACCAAGCCATAGAGTACTTGCAATGTTCAGAGGTGAAAAAGAGGATGTTCTATCCCTATTTATTCGTCCTTCAGAAGACGAAGCAATTCAATTCATAACAAGAGAAGTTATCAAAGGTTCAAACAAAACGACAGAACAGATGAATCTTGCAGTCAAAGATTGTTATTCCAGACTCCTGTCAACGTCTATGGAAGTGGAAACAAGAATGATGCTAAGGGAGAAAGCGGATGACGAAGCTATCAAGGTTTTTATAAAAAATCTTAAAGAACTTCTTATGGAACCTGCTCTTGGACAAAAAGCAGTACTTGCCATTGACCCGGGATTCAGAACCGGTTCAAAAATTGTATGTCTGGATAAACAGGGAAAACTTCTATTTAACAGCGTTATCTATATCAGCAAATCTCCTCGGGAACTTACCGAAGCTGTTGAAATCATAACAAACCTGATAAAACATTTTAAGATTGAAGCAATTGCAATTGGTAACGGAACAGGTGGCAGAGAAACAGAAAAGTTTGTGCGTTCTCTTCCAATAGCCAAAGAACTTGAAGCAATTGTAATGGTAAACGAAAGCGGTGCTTCAATATATTCTGCATCAAAAGAGGCCAGAGAAGAGTTTCCCGATCAGGACGTAACGGTTAGAGGTGCTGTTTCAATTGGAAGAAGACTTATGGATCCGCTGGCAGAACTTGTAAAAATTGATCCGAAATCAATTGGTGTGGGTCAATACCAGCATGATGTTGACCAGAATAAACTGAAAATCAGTCTGGATGAATCTGTGATGTCTTGTGTAAACAGTGTAGGTGTAGAAGTTAATACTGCAAGTAAACAACTTCTGTCATACGTATCAGGGCTTGGACCATCACTGGCTCTAAATGTAGTAAACCACAGAAATGAAAACGGACCATTTAAATCAAGAGCTGAATTCAAAAAAGTTGCAAAATTAGGACCTAAGACATTTGAACAGTGTGCAGGATTTATGCGTATTGGAGATGCTGAAAATCCTCTTGACTCCAGCGGTGTCCACCCTGAAAGTTATAAAATTGTTGAACAGATGGCAAAAGACAAAGGCGTAGAAATAAAAGATTTGATTGGTGAAAACAATCCGATAACACAATCTGTTGATCTTAAACAATATGTTACAGATCAGACTGGAATGCCGACTCTTAATGATATCATTAAAGAACTTGCAAAACCTGGTCGTGACCCGAGAAAAAAATTTGAAGCATTTGCATATGAAGAAACTGTTCACGATATGGATGACCTTAATCCGGGAATGAAACTGCCGGGTATTATAACAAATGTAACCAACTTTGGTGCCTTTGTGGATATTGGTGTGCATCAGGACGGCCTTGTGCATATCAGTGAAATTGCAGACCATTTTGTTGAAAATCCGGCTCAAGTAGTAAAGGTTCATCAAAAAGTTGAAGTTACCGTAATGGAAATTGACAAAAAACGAAAACGCATCTCGCTGTCCATGAAAAAAAATCCGGGTGAACGACCTGCTGCGGCAACAAAAAGAACTCAGCCAAGAGACAATGCAGACAATAAATCTAAAAGATCTCAAAAAAAGTCTGATTTCAACTCAAATCCATTTGCCGACCTGCTGTAGATAAAAAAAATAAATGAAAAAAGATATTGTCAAAATCATATTAAAAAACATTTTCGCTCATCAGTCTTCGGTACTAAGGCTCGACAAGTAGAGCGGAAGCTACAACGGGATGAAAGAAAAGATGAATTCATATAAATGGGACTTTCCCCTAAAAAAAACACATGAAGGTATGCTTGCCGGCAATGGAACCATGGGAATTATGGTTTTCGGAGAAGATTCAACTCTTAAAATCACAATTGGCAGAGCAGATCTGTGGGATCACAGAGGAGGCATGAAGTGGTCTGCAAAACAGAACTACAAGGACATAAAAAAAGCTCTTGAAGCAAATGATAAAGATGCTATTCATCAAATTTTTCAGACAGATACTGAAAACATTGCCGGACTACCCGGCAGACCATCAATTATTCCGGTAGGACGGTTCGATATAAAGCTTCCGGATCAAGCTGAACTCACCTGCGGGAAAATCTTTTTTAAAAAAGGAATAATAAAAGTCTTTTATGAATATAAGACAGAAACTAAATCAATAACAATATCTCAAAGTATAGACTCAGATATAGTTAAAATCAAATTTCAGGATGAGAACGACATAAAGAACATAATCCCTGTAACCTCATGGCACTATAAAAAAGACTTCTTCAAATCAATATCTTTTGAAGCCCCTACGGAGATAAAATCTGAAAACATTATCGGATGGGAACAGAAACTTCCGGCTGATCCTTCAGTACAGGTACTGGCACTGAAAGATAACAGAAACATATGGATATCATCAATGCGGGGAAGTTCTGATGATCACCGCAATACAATAGAAAATATAGCTGAAAATGAAGCCTTATTCGATAACAATTTAAAGAACTGGTGGAACAAGTTCTGGAGTGATATTCCGAAAATAGATATTCCTAATGAAGATTTAATGTTTTTATACTGTTATGGCATGTATAAATTTGCAACTTTTACAAATCCGGAAGGAACTCCGGCAACTCTTCAGGGTCCATGGATTGAGGAGTACGATTTGCCACCCTGGTCAAGTGACTATCACTTCAATATTAATGTTCAGATGTGCTACTGGCCGGCATATCAAAGCGGTAAACTTGAACATCTTATGCCTATGTTTAAATTGGTTCTATCCTGGAAAAAGCAGATGCAGGAGAACGCTAAACTGTTTCTGGGAATAGATGATGGTTATATGCTTCCTCACGCTGTTGATGATGAATGCATATGCATGGGATCTTTCTGGGCTGGTACAATAGATCATGCATGTACTGCATGGATAGCCATTATGATGTTTGAATATGTTGAATATACAAATGATTATGAATTTTTGAAAAAACAGGCATATCCATTCATGAAAGGAGCAATGAGAGTCTATGAAAAGATGCTTGAATGGAATGATGACATTTGCAGTCTCCCGGTAAGTGTCTCTCCTGAATACAGAGGTGCTCAAATGAATGCATGGGGTAAAAATGCAAGTTTTCAACTTGCGGCAATTCATAAACTGCTTGAAAATCTCCAGTCTGCAAGCAGAATACTTAATGAGAAAGCTGACTCATCATGGAAAAAGATTCAAAAAGGTCTTCCAAAATTCACAACAATAGATGATTCAAGAATTGCCCTTTGGGAGGGAACAGATCTTGAAGAAAGCCATAGACACCATTCTCATTTAGGCTCAATAGCTCCATTTGATGTAATTGATCCATTTGATCCTCAATATGAAGAAATTGTTGGTAATTCATTAAAGCATTGGGTTGAAAAAGGTATGGGACAGTGGAGCGGATGGTGCATGACATGGGCATCTATGCTTCACTCTAGAATGCAGAACGGTAAAATGGCAGAAACTGTACTTGAATTATGGAAAAAATTCTTCACCAACAAGGGGCATGGTTCTCTTCATGATGCAACCTCAATAGGTCTTTCTGTTATGGGTGCACCGGCATTCAACAAGCCTGTCGGCTCTGGAGCATGCAGAATGCAGATGGATGGAGCGATGGGAGCAATCAAAGCAATTCAGGAAATGTTGATTCATAGCCGTAGAGATGTATATCATATATTCTCCGGTGTGCCATCGCGATGGAAAAACTGCAGATTTGAAGATATGGTCTGCAAAGGTAAAGTAAGGGTAAGTGCCGAATTGAATGACGGTAAAATCAAATATGTAAAGATTACCGCAAAAGAAAAGACAACCTTTAAGCTAAGTAACCCTTGGGGAGAATCGGATGTCTTCGTTGACTTGAAAGGTGAAAAGACAAAAATACAAGGCAAAATTATTGAACTTCAATTAACTAAGAACGATAAAATAAAAATTGTAAAGACGTGATTTATCGCGTCTCTTTAAAAGGAAAAAAAACAGATGAAAAAAATACTAGCCGGCTCTGCAGTATTATTGATGACAATAAACATTGTTTGTTCTCACAGCCTGACAACAAACAGGGTTGAAAAAGCCCCGATAACAGTAAAACAACTTGCAAAAAGTACAAAAAGCTGGAATGGCACAACCCTGCCTGCATACCAGAAAGGTCAGCCTGAAATTACAATACTGAAAATATCAATTGAACCCGATGCAAAATTGCCTATACATGAACATCCGGTTATTAATGCTGGTGTTCTGCTCAAAGGAGAACTTACTGTTCACACAACAAATGGCAAAACATTGCACATGCAAGCCGGCGATCCGATTGTTGAGTGTGTCGACACATGGCATTATGGTGCAAACGAAGGAACAAATGTTGCGGAAATTATTGTTTTCTATGCAGGCATTACCAATGAACCGGTAACCATAATTAAGAAAAACAAATAAAATTCCACAGACCTTTCTAATAAAATTAGATTTGAAAGACGTCTTTGTAATTTTCAGCGGCAACAGTAGTTCGATACAGCTCATCATCAGCTGTAATCACTCTGCCGTCAGACAGAATATACAGATTTGTATATTTTAATTCATCTTTAACTTTCAAAGGATGCAGTCTCTTCTCTTCTTCATCAGCTGAACGCATAGCATCCGACTTCTCGAAATCAACAGTCTCTTCAACAATTGATTCAAATTTTGCCCGAAATTCGACAACAACCGAATCGTTTGAATCAACAATATTATGTTGTTCTCCGGGATCTTTAACCACATCAAACATCAAAGGTTCTGCATTTCTAAATGTAACATACTTATAGTTCCCCAGACGAATCATACGATATTCAGTTCCTTCACCCCAGCGCGGCACCAAACCATCAGAAAAAACAGGTCGGTCATCAGGAACAACTCCATCACCTTTTATTGCTCCGGAAAGATCAATACCATGTAACCCGGCAGGAATATCTGTTCCAGTCAGACCACATAATGTGGGAAAAAGATCATAAAGACCGACTAATGAGTCAACCTGAGCAGCCGGCTGCTCTCCTCGTCGCTGCTCCGGAGTTGAAATAATAAACGGCACTCTTGAACATGCTTCATACCAGCCGTTCTTCCACCACACTCCATGCTCTCCAGCCATCTCTCCATGATCAGAAGAATAAATGATAATTGTGTTGTCCAATAATCCATCTTTTTCCATACGAACCAGTAAATCCCCAATAAGTTCATCCATATAACTGACATTTGCAAAGTATCCGGAACGAGCATTCATCATTTCATCATGATCAATTTTATCCGCAGCAAAACCTTTTCGCATACCAACACTCATTGGGTGTCCATATGCATCTCCTGATGCAGGACTCATAGGTTCTGAAATCTTCTTGGGATCATACATGTCAACAAATCGCTTTGGTGCATTCAAAGGAAAATGTGGCCTTGAATAAGAAGCACATAAAAAATAAGGTCTGTTGTCTGATGAATTCTTATGTTCACGTAAAAAAGCCAATGTTTCATTATTAACCATATTTTCCTGCATCAGACTTTCAGGTATATCACTAGTACCAGCTGCGGCTGTTCGTTGTCTCATTGTATACGGTTCTGTCAAAGGTTCCCACTGATGCCCACATTTACCTGTCAAATCTCCATATGGCCGATACTCAAAACCTCCAAATTGGTTAGATCCCCCAAGATGATATTTACCAACCAGACAAGTTACATAATTATTATCTTTTAATGTTTCCGCAATATTCGGCAATTCTGGACGCAAATATGATTCATTTGTCCATGCTCCGGAATAAGCCTGATCCTTTCCTGTAAAAAGTGAAATTCTTGATGGAGTACACAATGCAACCTGACAGTATGTATTACTAAATACTGTTCCATGACCTGCAAGCTCATCCAAGTTCGGTGTAAAAACATTTTCGCCGCCATTTTCTTCACTCACATGCCCCATGCAACGAAAACTATGCTCGTCACTTAACAAAAACAATATATTTTTTTTATCACTCATTCTTATCTTCTTTCCTTTTTTTCGTGGCACAGACGAGATCTATCGCATCTTTACTCTAATTTCCCGCTACAGCGGAACCTCTTTCTTTAACAACTCCATCAACTTTTCTGCAATTTCAGGATGTTCCCCAATCAAATTTTCTAAATCTTTATCAATACCGTCATATTTGTAAAGCTCTCGTCTCCCATCGTTATAAACCACCAGCTTCCACTCTCCATCTGTAACTGCACGCCAGTCCCGAAGTCCGCTTGTAATATACTCCCTGTTTACAGTTGATTTACCAAAGATTATATCTGAAAGATCATTTGCATCACTATCAGCTAATGGTTTCGATTCTGAAACTGACAAAAAGGTGGCTGAAAGATCAATTCCGTTAACAAGTGCCTCTGAAACAACACCAGCTTGTACACCAATTCCCGAAATAATCAACGGCACATTTAATGAACCAAAATACGGAACTGATTTACCCCATTTATTGAAATCACCAAGCATTTCGCCATGATCTGATGAGAATACAATAAGTGTGTTCTCCTGTTCTCCTCTTTTCTCAATTTCATCAATGAACCTGCCTATCTGCCTGTCAATGTTCTCAATCATTGCTGCATAATGCTGACGATTTCTCTGATGATCGTCGTATGTATAGCTATCGTCACAATTCATGTAAGGCAGAGGAAATTCTGTTCCATCCCAGTCATCATGCATTCTTTGTGTCACATCCATAGGATTGTGCGGACCGGTAAAGTTTACCTGCATAAACCATGGCTGGCTCTTTGGCAGATCTTTCAAAATATTGATCCCATTATCACTCAGCCAATTGTCACAATAAAGTTCTTCCGGAACACATGAAATATATGCATCTTTCTGCTCCATCCTTGTAAGATGTTCATCTGCATATTCTTCGGCATATCCGGCATCATCAAGAGCTTTTATATACGGTCCTCTCGGAGCATTATATTTCCTGTACTGATTGGTGGCATCCATCTTACCTTCATTATCAATTCCATGCGTAAACCCCCATGCTTCTAAATTGCTGCTTCCATCAAGTTTCCAATTATATCCGGGCTTGTCTAAATCAAACTTTCCAACTCCACAAACATTATATCCGTTATCTCTCAAATGATGATAAAACATGGGCAAATCAAGTGATGCAGGATCGCCATTATCAACAACCTCACAGCGATCATACAAACGCCCCGCAGCCAAAGCAGCACGTGCCGGAGCACATACAGGTGATGGACTCCATACATTTGCAAATGTAATACCTCTCTCTCGTAACTTATCAAGATTCGGGGTTTCTAACGGCAGTTCAGCTGTCTCATAAATCCAGTCAGCTCTCCACTGATCAGGAAACAAAAATAGTATATTTGGTCTCATCTCTCTCTCTTACTAAAAATATTCATTAATAATTTCTTTAACTGTTTCTATCTTTTGATCTATTTTATCCCCGTCATAAGATCCTTCAATCATTCCTATAATCAAAACACTCACTCCAAAATCAACCGGCAGTTTAAATGCAATTCTACGAAAATGCTCAGAAATAAGCCCTTTGTCATCTACATAGCCAAAATCTTCAGCCTGATGAAAAAAATCAAGACAATCTTCCCTGGAAATCAAATCTTGAATATCCTCATATTTTCTTTCAAAAATTTTATCTCTCATCTTAACAGGAAGAGACTGTAAATATATAAAGTCAGCCGGATTATTCAAAAGATTGGTTTGTACCGTACCGGGAGATGTCATCACAATGCTGTCTTCTTTCTGAAATCTGTCATAACAAACTCTGTTGCCATCCAAATAATCAACCCATATCACTGAATTGTTAACAACTGAACCCACTTCCTCTAACAAAAAAGTCGAAATACTCTTATAATCAGTCTCTCTCAAAACTAACTCTGCCCATCTCTCAACATTATACCCAGGCAAATAACCACGTGTCTCTTTCCGCAAATAACCGCAATCAACCAATGCCTTCAAAAACCTTGAAAGACTGGGGCCGTTGATTGAAAGCTCATTCTTGAATTCAGAAAAACTTCCTCCTCCATGTTCACAAACATACTCTAAAATCTTCAGTCCGTTTTCTAAACCAGGTGCACTCATCTCTACCCCTTTGTTTTGTATATGTTATCAAAAATAAAAATTAATAACGCATATATTATCAAAACTGTTGGTTTTGTAAAGATAAAATTATAAAAAAAAAGAAAAAAACCTGTTTTTTTGGTTGAATGCCCTTTTCGGTCGGCGGGGACGCCAACCCTCCCGATGTGCAGACTAATATTGTCTTGTAAAAACGGGAGAAAACACCCCTCCGTTCTCGTCCCTCGAACACCTCCCCTTAGCAAGGG
>CAYTUX010000284.1:0-9167 GCA_964441455.1 uncultured Victivallales bacterium
AATAGGAACTAAATTTACTGCAACTTGTGATGTGTTTTTAGATGGATTAGAACATGAACACGTCGATGTGGAATTTTGTTGCGGGAAAACTACGGAAAATAAAAACATTGAAGAATATTCTGTTGTTTTGATGGAGATGGTTGAAGATAAAGGAAAAGGGAGCTTCAAGTATCAGGCGGAATTATCATGTGAGGAAACCGGTCATTTTGGATTTACAGCACGGTTAACTCCTTCTGATAAAGAGTTAAAAGCTCTTTCCCCCGGTTTTGTCAAGTGGGCTGAGTAAGAAGATAAGGAACGAATTATGGCAAAAAAAAGTAATCCGAGAATTTTGGTGGTAACACCTGAAATCACATACCTTCCTAATGGTATGGGGAATATGGCCAATAGTCTTAATGCAAAAGCCGGCGGGTTGGCAGATGTGTCAGCTTCTCTTATTTCCTCGTTGTTTGAACTTGGTGCGGATGTGCATGTTGCACTTCCTCATTATAGAAGAATGTTTCATGTTGAAGTTGCAAATCTGATTAGTGCTGAACTTCGCAAATATCAAAGTAAACTACCTGATGCAAGAATACATTTAGCGGAAGACAGAATATTTTACTATCGAGAAAATGTTTATAGTCCATATAATCATGTTAATCCAAAACTGGCTTTGGCATTTCAGAGAGAAGTGATGAATAACATTATTCAGACAGTTCAGCCGGACTTAATTCATTGTAACGACTGGATGACAGGGCTTGTTCCGGCTCTTGCAAGACGACTGAATATTCCTTGTCTGTTTACTGTGCATAATATTTTCACGCTTAACTCCACATTAGCAGAGATAGAAGATAGAGGAATTGATGCTGCAGAGTTCTGGAAATATCTATATTTTCAGCGGCCGCCGTATAATTATGAAGAGAGTCGTAATAATAACCCGGTGGATCTGCTTGTCAGCGGCATTTTTTCCAGCCATTTTATCAACACAGTCAGCCCGACATTTCTTGATGAAATTGTTGATGGATGTCATGATTGGGTTCCGGATAATGTCAGAGCTGAAGTGGCGGCAAAAAGAGCGGCAGGTTGTGCGATGGGTATATTAAACGCGCCTGATCCATCTTTCAATCCTGAAAACGATCCGCTGATAGAAGATCACTTTAATTCATCCAATCATTTTAAGGGTAAGAGTGCCAACAAGGTAGCATTGCAGAAAAAACTGGGATTAAACATTAATCCTGATGCTCCTATATTGTTCTGGCCATCAAGACTTGATCCGGTTCAGAAGGGGTGCCAGTTGTTGTCTGATATATTGTTTAATTTAATTTCAAAGTATTGGGAAGAAGATTTACAGATTGTTTTTGTGGCAAATGGTGCTTATCAGCCAATATTTCGAGATATTGTCAGGTGGCATAATTTTCATGAAAGAGTTGCTGTTTGTGACTTTGAAGAGGAGCTGTCTCATCATGGATATGCAGCCTCTGACTTTATGATTATGCCGTCAAGATTTGAGCCATGCGGTTTACCGCAGATGATTTCTTGTTTGTATGGATCTCTGCCGATAGTTCATGACACAGGAGGTTTACATGATACAGTTGAAAATTTGGATATTGCAAATCAGAAAGGAAATGGTTTTGTATTTGAACATTATGATTCAAATGGACTTATGTGGGCTATTGATCAGGCAATGGAATTTTACAGCCGGCCAAAAGAGCTGAAGAGTTCAGTTATTGCAAGAGTTATGGATTATGCAAAAAACACTTTTAATTATGATGTTACAGCCGGAGCCTATTTTGATATTTATGAGAAAATGTTAGACCGTCCAATTGTCAAGTCATTTTAGATTTAAGAATTTCCGCTTTAGCGGAAAAGCAAAGGAGATACCCGATAAATCACGTCTGTAAGGATAGAGGGAAAATTTAAGAATGTTGGAAATGATTCGCATTGCCGAGCTGGTGTCCGGCATTTCCAAAATAATTGAAAGTTGAAAATGAAAATTATAATAATTAATGGACCTAATCTGAATATGTTAGGGACAAGAGAACCGCAGAAGTATGGATATGAAACTTTAGATGATGTAAATTCTAAATTGAAATTATCAGCAGGTCAGAATAATATAAATTTGGATTTTTATCAATCAAACGTTGAAGGAGAGTTGGTAACCAAAATTCAGAATTGTCTGAATGATTTTGATGGTATAATAATAAATGCAGGAGCGTATACACATACAAGTGTTGCGGTTAGAGATGCTATTGCTTCTGTAAGCTGCATACCTGCTGTTGAAGTTCACTTGACCAATCCTCAAACAAGAGAAAGTTTCAGACAAAAATCATTAATTGCCGACGTATGCATCGGCTCAATTGCCGGTTTTGGTTGGCAATCTTATATGTTGGCTCTACAATGGTTTATAAATCAAAATGAAAAATTATAAAATCTCCAGAAAATCAATGGAATTTCTCTCAAATCTCATTGATACACCAAGCCCATCCGGATTTGAGGCTGAAGTACAAAAAGTTTATATTGAATATTTAAAACCTTTTATATCTAACTTTAATGCGGATGTGCTTGGAAATATTTCTGCAATTCTTAACCCTGATGCCCATTTTAAAGTAATGCTTGCAGCTCATTGTGATGAAATCGGATTGATGGTTCAGTATATTGATTCAGATGGGTTTCTGGTTTTAAATAAAATTGGCGGACCTAATCTTTCTGCTTTTGCAGCTCATAAAGTTCTACTGCGTTCAAATGACGGAAAGTGGATTGACGGAATTGTTCAAAGAAAAAACAACTGTTTTTCGCAGGAGCTCATTAATGATGCAGAAAATTATTATGTTGATATAGGGGTTTCATCAAAAAAAGAAGCTTTAGAGGTGGTTTCACCCGGAACACCTGTTGTTATTGACAGTGGTATTAAAAAGCTTGCTGATACGCGTTATTCTTCTAAAGCCTTTGATGATAAAATCGGAGTTTTTGTAATTGCTGAGACCATAAGAATTTTATCAGAAACTGATTTGGATATTGGAGTATATGCTGTTTCAACTGTTCAGGAGGAGGTTGGTACCAGAGGTGCAGTTACATCTTCTTTTTCGATCAATCCGGATGTAGGAATTGCTGTTGATGTTAATCATGTAAGTGATTATCCAAGTTCACAAAAGAAAACTGTTGGTGATATTGAGCTTGGAGGTGGTGCAGTTCTTGTTAAAGGTGTGAATACTAATTTAAAAGTTGATGAAATTTTGATCAATTCTGCTAAAAATGAAGATATTAAGACTCAAATTTCACCATGTCCGGGAATTACAGGAACAGATGTCCGATCTATACAAATGGCTCAAAGTGGTGTTGCTACAGGACTTGTGAAAATTCCGCTGCGATACATGCACACTCCGTCAGAAGTTTTAGATATCAAAGATGCTGAGGCAGCTATTGATTTGCTGGTCGCATTTATTTTATCTTTGAGAAAAGATATGGATTTTCATCCTGTTAGCTTATGATTTGCCGCTACACTTCGTTGAGTTGCTGTCGCAGAATCAGCCTGCACTTTTGACAGAACCAATTTTAAATGAAAGAACCAATATGAAAAAAGTGATTTACAGCATTTTTATGTTTGCATGCTGTTTAATGTTTTCAGATGCACAAACCAATGAAATTATTGACACAAGTTTTAAAGATTATGTTCCTGAAAATTTTTCCACCAATGATTACTGGTTTCCAATTGGTGAGGAATTGGTTTTTAAAGCACTACTTGGTTTTATTCCTGTTGGAGAAGCAACTTCAAAAATTGAATGGGGTGAACTGGACGGAAAAAGAGTACTGCATATAAAGTATACGGCGAAAAGCAATAAAGTTATTGCAACTATTTATCCTGTAGACGACATTATTGATGTCTATATTGACCCGGTAACCTTCAGATCTTTAAAGTATGAGATGAAGCTTAAAGAGGGGCGTCACTTCAAGCATGAAATAACAACGTTTGATTATGAGACTATGACAGGTACTTCAATTCGTGTTGATAAAGATAATCGAAAGGAGACTTTTAAGTTTTCTCCGGATGCTCGAGGGCTTTTCACCTTTATGTACTATATGAGGTCAAGAGGCTACAATATAGGTGAAGAAGAGACATTTAATGTAGTTACAGATGGAAAAGAGTATAAATTAATGGTTAATCCAACAAAAGTTGAAGAAATTGATGTTGGCAATTTCGGCAAGTTAGAAGCTGTTAGACTGGATCCGAAAGCAGAGTTTGATGGAATATTTATAACCAAAGGTAAAGTTGTTGCCTGGGTATCTTTAGATTCAAGAAGGTTATTGGTCAGGGGGCAGATTGAACTGCCTTTTATAGCTGATGTAAAAATTGTGCTTGAGGCTGTTAAGGGTTCCGGAGATGACTTATGGACGGAGCATAATAAGAAACAGGTAGAGCAGGATAAAAAAGCAGAACGAAAAAAGCGTGCAAAAAGAGGACGCAGGATGTAGTAAACGTTCTAAGTTCTAAGATGTTTGAAGTTAAGAATTAAAAGCTTCCGCTGTAGCGGAAAAGTACAAGAGAGACGGGGTAGAGATAAGATTTAAGAATGTTGAAAAATGGGGCGAGTAACCGGATTCGAACCGGCGACAACCTGAACCACAATCAGGAGCTCTAACCAACTGAGCTATACCCGCCATATCTAATAAAACGGAGCGTAATATATACAAACTCCGTTTATAAATCAATGTTTTTCTTCAAAAAATCATTATTTTTTTACAGTTGCTCTTCTTCCGTTGTGTTTAGTGAGTATATATTCGAATTTTGTTTCACTATTTGCAGGAATATCAAGCTTGTATTTTATAGTATCCAGGTCGTCTTTTATATATTTTCCATATTGACCTTGGTTGACTATATCCCAATATTGAGTGTCTAAATCTCTTGTTATCTCAATCTTTATTGGGATGTCACGCATATTTTTTATTTCAACATTCCAGTTTTCTGTTAAATCCCAACCAACAATTTTTCCATGGTTTTGTGTATCAAACATATAGTCGTGAGTAGATTCCTTCATTTTTGTTATTTTCACAGTGACATCTTCAACATGACCAAGTGCAAGTTCAACCTCTTGTTCAACAGGAATATATTGAAAATCTGATCTGCCTGCATAGGTTAAATCCTTATTTTCTGATGTTCCAAAAACCTGAATTTCACCTCCGGGTATCGGAGTCTCTCCAAGTTTATGTTCCTTATCATTTTTGAAGTATAGAAATCTTCTGACTTGTCTGCCGTATCTTGATTCATTGTATTTATACAGATTGTCAACTTTGACACCTTGTGCATCAAAACTCGGCAGCCGCTTCGCCCATGTATTGGGAATGCTTTCTGTTCCTTCAATTGTGTACAAGAAGTATTCGCTAAGTCCCTCTTTCTTTATCTCTTTCCTTCTAACCATAGAGGAATCAGCCGCGGCAAATGCCATTCTGGCAACTCCGCCCCAGACCTCCTTAACCCGTTCTTCATCAATTTTTTCCATCGAAGGAACAGGGTGCCTGATAAGAGGGGACTGGTAGGGATATTGTCTGTTCGCAAGTTCAACTATTGTGTCTATGGTGTGAACCTTGCCGACAATTAGTCTGACTTGAGCATTGTCATAATCTTCTCCGCTATTGTTTGTAACTTTTACATATGCATTCAAGTTCATTGATGTTTCATCTGATGACATTGTTGCAAGATAGAATGCACTCCATGTTAAACCACTTGTCAGATATGAAATCTCAAATGGAGTTTTGCCGTTAATCTGACTGCTGATTGTCCAATAACCGAGATTTCTCGTGTTTGCCGGATAAGTTAAATCAAAAACATCTATGGCATCTCCATTTGCTTTTGGCATCAAATCAATACTTGTCGGATCAATTAAAGTGTTAGCCCACGAAAACTGTAATTCGTTTTTTCCATTCTTGACAGTCAAATTTCTGTTATCTCGGACCAAAGTAAGATTTGCGGAATTGTATATTGTCAACTGTGTTGAATCTCTATTCGGCAGAGTTACCAAATCCACCTTTGCATATGATAAGGTTGCAATCATTAATACTGTAAATATAAAATATATTTTCATTGTTATTTCTCCTTAAGTTATCTTAGGTTTAGTTTGCTGTAATCCATTGTAAGCTCTTTTTTAGCTTGTGGAGGAAGGTCAATAATAAACTTAAGAGTCTGATAATCTTCAAGTTCATACTTCATAGAGCATTTATTCATTTTCCACTCACCCGGAATTTTTTCAATTAGAGTCAGTTGTGCAGGTTTGTCTTTGAAGTTCTCTATTTTAACAGTAATGAGTTCATTTAAGTTATGAAGAATTGCTATGCCTTTGTTATCTCTTTTTGTGATTTCCATCTTGCTGTTCTGTTTTTTCTGTGTCACGACAATGTCCCTGCTTGAACCAATTCTGATTGTTGCTGTATCATCAACAGGAGTGCTTTTGATTTCATCTTCGCCTAAGAAAATTGCCCCACCTGAACCATCGTCCTGATACACTCTTATCTTTCCTTTTGCTAATGTATATTTACCCAAACTGTTGGATGTTGCATTAATAATTTCATATGTAACAGGTATATTAACATTGCCGTCCTGAGCTTTTGGATCCCAAGGCAACTCTGATGAGTCAAATGTCCATATCTTATTGATCTTTACACTCTCTGTTTTCGCTAATAATAATTTTTTTGTTTCAAATGTCTGAATGTCCTGATCTTTTATTGTCTGTTCATTTGGCGATAAAATATCACTGTTTTTAAAATCCTCACCTGAAAAATTTCTTATAATAAAATACTCTCTCAAAGTACCCTCATTCTCATCTTTGTTGACAGTTAAAGTGTAGTCGGTAAGTTTGTCAATTCCTGTTAACAGATAACTGATACTTACCTCCTCTTCAATTGCGTCACTTGAAGCAACTTCCCAGACAAGAGCACTCTCTGCAGGAGGATAACTTACATTTAAAAGTTTTACCTTGTCAGGCGTTGAAGGTTTTAACCTTATTGAATTTGCATTGATGCTTACTCCGTTCCAGGAAAAATCAATTTTATTAATTCCTTTTTGAAGAGTAAGAATCTGTTTTTCAGTAACAAGAGTTTGCTGTGAATTGTTCATCTTTATTACTGTAGAGCTTTTTTCCGGTACAGCCACAAGCTTTACTCTTGCATATAGACTGTTCATTGTTAGAGCAATTAGTATTGCAAGTATTATTTTTTTCATTCCATTACCTTTCTTGTTTACCATTTACACTTTTTTTGTTCCTGTTTCTCCAAGACATTGCTAAAGGATTCCTGCAGCTGTTTGATTTTGAACAGTCTGAACATCTGCTTTGAGTGCATGATGATGATGAATCTCTGTTTTTGTTTAAAAGATATAAACCTCCACCTGTCAAGCTCATTGCAGATAAAATCCTTATAAATTTTACTATAAAATCTCTTCTTGTAATCATTTTTTCCCCTTTATAAAAAACCGTAAGCTTTGAAAATCAGGATCATAGATGACAATTGCATCCTCGTTAAAAACCGCCATCTTTTTTTTCGATGAAACAGATTTAAAAGCATTTGTTGGAGCTATATTACAAATTTTCTCACCGGTCGGAGAGAACATTTTAATTTCAGATATACCTTTTTGCATTGTAATAATATTACCATTTTCAACTATTGTGAAATCTGTGGGATTACAGCAGCCCGGAAAAAGCTCGTCCGGTATCCATGTGGACAGATATTCTCCCCGAAAATTATAAATCTGCAGTTGGTGTCTGCCTGTATCAGCAATCCATATCTGATCATTATATAAAGCAATAGGGGCAAATGGTCCCGGAAACAGAAATTTCGGTTCACCTTTAATATCAAATATAACATCGCCGGATTTTTTTTCTATTGCTTTCACGGTTTTGTCATTCGTATCTGAAACAAAAATTAATTTTTCATTAATTGCAATTGATAATATTACACTCTTTTCATTTAATTCAGATATCAGTTCTTTTTTAACATTATCTTGTTCATATGTCAGGGTAAATAATTTATTTCCTGCTGCAACATAAACATATTTTTCAGAAGGCGATACTGCTGTAACACTTTCATCAAATGGAGTTTTAATAACCTCTTTTGGCGGGTTGATTCTGCATAGTATATTACTTTTTGAATATAAAATAGAATCATTTGGACCTTGATTAAGTATATTTATATTTCCATCAAGAACAAGACGATTGACTTCTTTATAAGCACCGTTATATAGTTTGATTTCTTCTCTTTGTGCTTTACCCGGGTTAAAAAGATCATTTCCGAAAGTCATATATAGATCAATAAGAGCAATTGCTGTTATTACATTGAAAATTATTATTGCTGTTATGACCTTTTTGTTTTTTAAATCTATCATTTTCTATTCTTTTAATTTTTGGCTTTTCTGTCAAAAGTTTAGCACTCTTAACAGTCCGGTTTTATGTTAAATCAATGGGATACAAACAGTTTTGTCTTATCCCTATGCTTTTTTCTTCCCGAGGTCTGCTGACCTCGGCTACAATTGGCAATCCGCAAAACAGCATTCATCTTGCTGTTTCACACCCGTAGCCGTTCTCAGCAGAGACCGGGACTAATTACCATATTAAACATTGATCTGTCTGCTGCACCTGTCGCCGGTCTCCGCAGAGGCCGGTACATTTTTCGCGAGCCGAAGCAACTCAGCTACAATTGTCTGAGGTCTGCTGACCTCGGCTACAATTGGCAATCCGTAAAACAGCATTCATCTTGCTGTTTCACACCTGTAGCCGTTCTCAGCAGAGACCGGGACATTTTTTCATACAATTTTGACAGAACCTAATGTTTCTCAATTCCTGTGCTTTCAGCTGTATTTGTCCCTAAGACGTAATGGAACAAAACTTTATTCCCAATAATAGTCTTTTTTTTGAAATTTTACAAAAGATATTTCCATAAATTTTGTAATGACTCTGTTTTTCTTTGCGTCCTTTGCTCATCTGTGCGAGACATTTCTCGCACAGAGCATTTAACCTCAAAAACAGGATTTTAAACCTTAAATTTCTGGTTGAGAGGATAAACATGTTTTTAAATCAATGAAATCAGGGTTTACATTATACTTTTATCATCCTTTGCGTGATAAAGTTAAAAATTATTTTAGCGGATGCCGAGGACGTATTAGCTCCTCCCCTTGCTAAGGGGAGGTGTTCGAGGAACGAGAACGG
>CAYTUX010000285.1:0-3307 GCA_964441455.1 uncultured Victivallales bacterium
TTAATTTATTTTTTTGTGTCTTTTGCCACTTCACTGCGTTCCGTTGCTCCAGCAAAGCTGAAGCCTCTTACCCTGCGGTCGTGTGCCTTTTTGTGGCTACATTTTCTTGTTTTTTTCTCTGTGCCTCTGCGCGAGAAATTCTCTTGATTTTCTGCCTGTTTGTATATTCATGCAGACAGGCGACTTTGCCACCCTATTTCATTCTATAATATAATATATGAGCAGACAATTGCAACAAAATCCTTAAAGAAATTTTTTCAGGTTCTTTTCAAGAAGCTCGAAATGATGCAATCTTTCAAACTCAATAGACCCTGAAAGAGCTTTTGACAAAACTCTTTGTCCGGACTCTTCAATAACAGCAATAGGATTAAGCCCGCCAATGACCACAGCACCGGCACGTCCCTCGTTCACAGGTATATCAAAAAGAGGTTGAGCAGGCAAACCTATTCTCATAAACCCTCCCAAACCAATTTTTATCAACTCTTTATCAATTTGTTCAACAGTATTTCTACTATCTGCAGGAATTTCTCGAAAACTTGCACCAATTTTTCCATTACCGGTTGATATTGCACCGAGATAGTCAGTCATGCCGCTTCTAATAAAAACTTCCAACGGATCAATAGTTGTGCCATCATAATTTATTAATTCAACAAATCGTTTTGGTTCACCCTTTTTTATTTCCATCAGCCCACCAAACTTGGAGTGAGTTGGTATTCCATATTTGAGAATTATTCCATTAAGAGTGATAGAGCACACCGTTGTGAAGCCAACCATTCCTTTAGGAATGATTATATTTCCAATTCGCTCACCTGAAGGAAGCAGACAAGCAAGCTTTCCCATTGCAAAGCCTTTATCAAAAACCTGACAAATATGATCAAGGTTTTTATATAATAAACGAGGTCTTATAATTGAAGTATTAACTACTATTCTACCGGTTCTGTTTTTAACACTAAAATTCATCTTATATGTCATTTGGTCAATCTTTGCAGAAAGAAAGCCAATCTTGTCGACAATGTTAGTAACTGAAAGTTCTTCTAATCCCTTTGGTGTAATTATTCTCCCTTTTTTCCCATATGTATTTATGAATCCTTGATCATCAAGTTCTTTCAAATAAATTCTTATGCTTCGTTCCGATATACCATATCCGGAGTGTTTTAACAACTCTTCAATTTTAATACTTGAGAGTGGCTCGTTGCTGTTTTTAAGCACATTTAAAACGGCAATCTTATTGTTAAGCTTTTTATCCATAATTTTAATTTTTTAATTTTTCAGCATTTTTATAGAAAAGATAATATTAAATTAAACATCTTTCTCATTTAATAATTTTGAGTCAATAAACAAAAATGCCTTAAGATGTTGATAAAAAATCCATAATTTTTTCGGCAATTCAGTTATTTTAAAATCAGAACAACTTTGACCGGATATCTTAAGATCTTTTCTTCTTGAACAATATTATCAAGTATTTTATTAATTTGTTTATAATATCACACTCAAATAAAAACAGCAAGAACATCGTTGCATTATCGGCATTTATTCCGATATGTAAATAAAAAAAGCTTTTTTTTTTGACAAAAAAGCTGTTTTTGATACTTTACGCATTAATTAATCGGAATCTTTATGCCAAAGATTTACAAAAATAAAGCAAAATTACAGGAGCAATAAAATGACAATATCAGTTGAATCAATTATGGAAAAGATTTTTTCCAATGATCCGGAACAAAAAATTTTTCATCAAGCTGCAAAAGAAGTTGTTGAGACTTTAATGCCGGTTTTGGAAAAACATCCGGAATACGTAGATGCGAAAATACTTGAAAGAATCGTAGAACCTGAAAGAGTAATAACATTCAGAGTTCCTTGGGTTGACGACAGAGGAGAAGTTCAAATCAACAGAGGTTACAGAGTTGAATTTAACAGTGCAATAGGACCATACAAAGGTGGACTGAGATTTCATCCTTCAGTTAATCTTGACATCCTGAAATTCTTAGGTTTTGAACAGATTTTCAAGAACAGTTTAACAACACTGCCAATGGGCGGCGGAAAAGGTGGTTCAGATTTTGATCCCAAAGGCAAGAGCGATAACGAAGTTATGAAATTCTGTCAGTCATTTA
Source organism: uncultured Victivallales bacterium (assembly GCA_964441455.1). Classification (GTDB taxonomy): domain Bacteria; phylum Verrucomicrobiota; class Kiritimatiellia; order JAQICX01; family JAQICX01; genus JAQICX01. The sequence continues at coordinate 2,109 of CAYTUX010000285.1, forward strand.
TGACGGAACTATACAGACACATCGGTCAGTTCACAGACGTTCCGGCAGGTGATATTGGTGTAGGTGGGCGAGAAATTGGTTATATGTTCGGCCAGTATAAAAAAATTGTCAACAGATTTGAAGGCGTTTTGACAGGAAAAGGTTTATCATTCGGCGGAAGTTTAGTAAGACCTGAAGCTACAGGTTATGGCTGCGTATACTTTGCAGAAGAGATGCTGAAGACTGAATCACAAGACTTCAAAGGCAAGAAAGTTGTTATATCAGGTTCAGGTAATGTTGCCCAATATGCAGCTGAAAAAGTGATTAAATTAGGCGGTACAGTACTTACACTATCAGACTCAAACGGTTACATTGTAGACGAAGCCGGTATTGACACAGACAAACTTGCATTTGTTATGGAACTCAAAAACGTTAAGAGAGGTAGAATCAAGGAGTACGTTGAAAAATATCCGAAAGCAAAATACTTTGAGGGAAAAGGCGTTTGGGGTGTAAAAGCTGATGTTGCATTGCCATGTGCTACTCAAAACGAAATTGATGAACAAGATGCTGAAACATTAGTTGAAAACGGCTGCATCTGTGTGTCAGAAGGAGCAAACATGCCCTCTACACCGGAAGCTGTTGAAATTTTCCAGAAAACCAAAATATTGTTTGGACCGGGTAAAGCTGCAAACGCCGGTGGAGTAGCTACTTCAGGAATTGAAATGTCTCAAAACAGCCTGAGATTAACCTGGTCAAGAGATGAGGTTGATGAAAGACTGCACAACATCATGGTTGAGATTCACAGAAACTGCTGTGATACAGCAAAAGAATATGGTATGGAAGGCAACTATGTGGCTGGTGCTAATATTGCCGGATTTACCAAAGTTGCTGAAGCAATGCTTGCACAGGGAATCATATAAATATATAAGATTATCTTTTGCAAAAAGGTCGCAGAAATTCTGTGACCTTTTTTTTGTGCCAAAAAAAAACAGGTGGAAAATTCCTTAATTTTTTGAATGATAAAGTTAAAAAATATTATTTTGAAGGCTGGGTCATCCCAGCTACTACGTTCTGGTCTTTAATTTATAATTTCAGAGTAATTTATTTTCGTAATAGCTGGGCTACAAAAACCTTCAGATTAACAGGTTAACGTTGATTGCAGAATCACCAATTGTAGGGTCGGGGTGCTTCATCCCGCCGAAAAAGACGTTCAACCAGAA
>CAYTUX010000286.1:0-3200 GCA_964441455.1 uncultured Victivallales bacterium
CGTAGGGCGAAGGTGGATCTTTTTTCGTGTATTTTCGTGACTTTCGTGGTTATCATCTTCTTTATTAATTCTTTTGGTTGCCTGCCTGTGCGTGTATTCACGCAGACAAGCGGCTATGCCGCCCTAAGGACAATCCTATTTTAGTTTTCAATGTTTATCTCCGTAACTTCCCGGAAGTTTTCAACGAAATAATATGTGCTGATTTTTAGTCTGAAAATTGCGATAGTTGGAGATTTGATAAAATCTTCCATGGCTGGATGGTGCTTCAAATAAAGTCTGATTATATTATCATATTCATCACCAGGGTCCAATTCATATGACTTGCCACATGCACAGACGTTTTTTGCTTTAAGTATATCTGTTGATCTGTTTCTTTGGTTGTCTATAAAAATTGAAGATTCAGGATGTTCTTTAAGATTGAGGTATTTAAGGGTTTTGCGTGAAGTAGCAAATATCAAACTTTTGTAATTATCATATGGAATAAATGCCATAAGGTTTAAATAGGGCTGTTCCTTTATACATGACCCAAGAACTCCAAAAAGTTGACTGTCAATAAGCTCTTTTATGGAGGGTGTTATAAAAATATCTTCACTCATAAACATTATCCTTTCTGTTTCTTAGATTAAGTATAGCAAACTGTATCTGCATAACTGCAAGCTCTTTTGCTTTTGCTTCAATATCAACAGTAACACATTGTTCAAACTTTGTCCAGTAATTTGGAAAATCATCAGGATCAATAAAATCACTATGCGGGCGTTTTTTGGGCGAATCCCAACCATTTTTTGGTGATGATATATGGAAGTGTGGTTCACGTTTTAAAGCCTTCCAAGTTTTAATACTTTTATCAGTTGCTTCTTCAATACTTAATCCATCCGGATTGCAGCGATGGTGGTGAACGTCATAAACCAGTGGTATTCCAAGATCACAGCATGGTGGATATAAATCTTCAACAGTATAAGAAATATCATCATTTTCCAAGGTTAGATATTTGCGGACAAGTGCTGGTAAACTATTATAGACTTCGGTAAAACGTTTGATTGTGGCAGCTTTATCTCCATATACTCCACCCAAATGAATATTGACATTTTCGGCGCCAATGAGTTCGGCCACCATGCACTGATATTCAAGTTCAGAAATGGAGTTTTCAACAACTTTTGCTGTAAGAGATGAAAGTACAACAAACTGGTCAGGATGAAAACTCAATCGTATATCGTGTTTTATAGCAAACTCTTTAGTTTGAGAGTATAGAAGTCGGATAGTTTTTGAATCAGGTAAGTCATCCAATTCATAACGTACATTTGGTTGGGTGTATAGCGGGAGTATTTGAGACAGTACCCGAAATGCTCCAATATCATTTAAATTGACGAAATCCAATGCTTCTGCTAAGGCATTTGCATTATGCAAAGCTATTTCAGAGAGTTTACATAGTTGTGCTTCCCGGTCAAGTTTACTTAACGCCTTTGCGGTTGTCTGTCGAAATTTGATCGGTTGTTCCTTAAATATACAGCATAATCCAAATCTAATCATGGAAGTTATAATACATTATAATATGATATTTAGCAACTTTTTTTAATATGTGCGGTAAATGGATAGACAAGAGGTTTACCCCATCAACTCTTCTACATCTCCTTTGTCTTTTATGCGAGAGGTAGATTTTTTATTTTTGATGAGATCCTCAAAGCCTATGAAAGTCACTTCTACTCCTCCATATACACCTCGTGCAACATTAGACTTAACAGACTCATACTCCACACCATCTATTGAGTTTAATAAGTCAACTCTGACGGGCGGGACACCAAATGTTAATACATTACCAACTGTTGTAAATGCATGAACTGGCATATCTTTCTCATTAAATCCAAAATCAATAAGTGCCTGTCTAAGTTTGTCAATGTTTTGAGAATTTAAGCTAAAAAATAGGTCAATGTCTTTAGTGAATCTGGGATGACCATGAAATGCAACAGCGTATCCGCCAACAATCATATAGTCCACTTTATGCTTTTCTAGTAATTTTAACAACTCTACGAAGTCTAGCTGGATATTCATACAAAAACTTTCCTGCCTCAAGTCTTAATCTTTCAACCTCATCAAGACGCTCTTCCGGTGTACGACTTTTCCAGTATTCTCTATCGCAACGAGTTTGTTCTTCATGTGTTGTAACTTTTAGCTTCATATCTATTTCTCTTAAATAACTATCTATATCTTTAAGAGTATTTTAGCATTTACGTTAACGTTGTCAATAAACATTTGTAATTCTGTATTAAGAACGTCGAATCTCGCCTTGCGGGACATCAAATGGGTGATAAAATCTTAATTAAAATCTTAATTTAATTGAACGAAACATATATTTATATTCTCAACCAGAAAACTAAGGTTTTAATTCAATTTTTTAAACACCATTTTACTTCTAAATAATTTTGGATTATTTTTGTTTTTTTCAATGTTTTGAACAAACTTTTTAGTTGAAGTAAGTTTTTCTGAGATTGTTTCAGGTTTTAGCAGGCTTACTGTTAGAGAGACATCATTTACCTTATAAGATGCATACTGAAAAGTTTTTTTGTCATTAGGTATTTTCCCGTCAGCAGTTCCGAACCAGTTGAGCTGTACAAGGACCATCTCTTTTTCACTCCAAAGAGATGCTCTGGCAAACATGGCATTATTCGAACCGGCAGGAAAAGAGACCATATACTCTTTATTGTCAAGAGGTAGAATGAGCAGGTTTTCAATCTGACCATTATCGTTTGTTCTTTGCCACAAACCAATTACGGATCTGTCAATATTTATTGTCGGCTTATCCACAAGCTTCAGAGTGTAGTCACATCCCTGAAAACATATGCAAAGCATTAATATTAATATTATTTTGATCTTCATTATTTTTTCCTTTTAGGTTTAATGGTTCTGTCAAGAGTTGCAGGCTGAATCTGCACCCAATTCATTTTAAATCAATGGGATACAGATCCCGACTCGCGGGACTGGCAAAGCTAGCTGTCTTATCCCTTCTGTTTTTTTCTTTCCGAGGTCTGCCACAGCTGCCAAATATTTCCCGATGGGTTTGATAGTTGGACAGGCTGCCCCTCGTCTGTAGCCGGTCTCAGCAGAGACCGGAACATTTTTTTCCGAGCCCACGGGACTCGGCTACAGTTTTCCGAGCCGAAGCGACTCGGCTACAGCATGCTGACTGCCATATTAAACATTAATCA
>CAYTUX010000287.1:0-9916 GCA_964441455.1 uncultured Victivallales bacterium
CTTCCCGTATTTTTTTCTGACGCACGACTCATGACGCCAGACGCATGACCTGAATAATATGTAAAGGGTGAAGGGTGAAGGGTTGTGTTGCTTCGCAACCTATCTATATAGATGCCGATTTTTTCCTGCAAGCTCGGCGCTCCCGAAATCACTTCCCCCATCAGATCCAAAGTGCTCCTCCCCTGTTTACCATCATAAAAAGAGCTTCTACCTTCCTACCCACGGAGTGAAACTTAACACTTAGCTCTGACCACTAAAAACTTTTTCCGGAGGTGTCGCGCGAAGCGTGACGGAGGGGTATTTCTACCGTTTCCCAAACTAACATCAGAATGCAGCTCGGGAGGTGTCGCTCGAAGCGTGACGGAGGGGTTCTTCATTCATCATTGGATGTTGACTTATTTCGATTGTTATATTACTAATGCAGTGTCGGGCAGATTTTTTTTGTAGAATTTAACCTGGATTCGGCAGTTGATGTGAATACAGATGTGCAATGCTTTTGTTTGCAATGGTTTGAGCATGGGTGAAGGCGCACCTGTAAGGTGCGTCAAATTCCTTGCACAAGCCGTTGCAGGCAAAATGATTGTGCATATGTACCGCACTCAACTATCGAATTTAGGTTTAATAAAGAAGCTATATTTGTCCAATATTTATTGCTGTTATAGTTTCATTAATTGGCATAGTTGAATCGGACATACATATCACAGCACCTAATCCGATTGGCAAGTCAAGTTTTTTTAATACCGAGAAGTTACTAATATCATTTTTGTTGGGTGTTGAAGATTTCTTGAATTCCACAGGAAATATTTGACCATCTTGGACTATAAGCAGGTCGATTTCTTTCTGATCATTATCACGATAGAAATATAATGGTGCAGTTTGACCGTTGTGCCAGTAACTTTTTATAATTTCTGAAATAGCCCATGTTTCAAAAAAAGCCCCGCTTGCTGCTCCTGCTTCAAGTGTTTCCGGGCTTGACCATTGTGTCAAATATGCTGCAAGCCCTGTATCCATAAAGTAAAGCTTTGGAGTTTTAACTAGTCTTTTTGTGAGATTGCTATAGTATGGTTTGAGGAGATAAACAAGCCCTGATGTTTCCAGAACACTTAGCCATTTTCTTGCTGTATTATGTGTTATATTTGCATCACGTCCCAGTTCTGCTATATTTAGTAATTGCCCCGTACGAGCTGCTGCACCACGAAGAAATTTCATAAATGCCATTTCATCACCGACATTAACCAAAGCTTTTACATCTCTTTGGAGATAAGTTTGAACATAGCTGGAGTAAAACAAATTATGTTCTATTTGCTTATCAGTTACAATCGCGGGGAAACATCCGCGCCAAATCTGTTTATATAATTCCATAAGTCTGACAGGATTTCCATAACTGAAAGTTTTCGGCTCAGCAGGTGAAAAAGGTTGTGAAGAACTTGCGTTATGTGATAACTCTACGGAAGAAAATCCAAGCATTCGTAATATGCAGACCCGCCCTGCCAGCGATTCAGAAACATTTGCCATGAGATGGAATTGTTGAGATCCTGTTAACCAGTAGTCCCCCATTTCGGCACCTTGATCAACTGCAATTTTTATTATAGGAAAAAGTTGAGGGGCATATTGTATTTCATCAATAAGTACAGGCGGCGGAAATCTTTGCAAAAAAAGTTTAGGATCCTCAATGGCAAGTTCTCGAGCCTGTGGGTCATCTAAGGTTACATAAGTTCGCTTTGGATCTGCTGATTTCATCAGGCATGTTGTTTTCCCTATTTGTCGAGAACCTGTAACTAACATTACAGGAAACTGCTTGCTTACTTTATTTATTGTGGCTGTTATTGTTCTATCTATATACATATCAAATTCCGTTTATATTCTACTTTGACTCGAATATACACGAAACTCTGCGCTTAGTCAACTGATTTTTAATCTAAATATGATTTTTTGCATCAAATGCGTGTATATGATATCCCGACTCGAATATACACGATAAATTATCCATTTCTACGGCATTAGCTTTGAATCTCTTAAAATTCAAAGTATGGGCGGGGGTCATTGCTGTCGTAGGCTCCATCGCAGGCTCCAGCCTCACTCCCGCTGGTCGTGTGTTTAAAGCAATGGAGCGTAGCGAAATGGCAAAAGACACAAAAAAAGAGAAGAAATATCTCGCGCAGAGTCGCAGAGGACGCAGAGAAGAAATCGTTGTTCGTTGTTCGGCATTAATATAAATAAGTTGCGAAGCAACACAACCGTTGTTCCATCTCGTAGCCGTTTCTTTTCTGGATTTTAAAACCCTCGTTTTCTATCTTCCACCTAAGGCGACCTACTCTCGTCAGTTCAAGTTCTAAAAATTTCATTCTATTTGCGCCTATTTATGAATCCATTAAAAATCATATCTTCTGTTAAAATTCTGAAAATATATTTTAGCTTTGCAGATTACGAGCAACCTTGCAATCTTCTAGTTAAAGAAATCTAGCATTAATCAATATCTAACACAAAATCCATATGACACACAGGACAATTAAATGTATAACCATTATAAATAACCAACATTGATAAAGATTGACCGCAAGAAGGACACTGAATTTTTACCTCTTTTGGGGATTCTTCCTCATCAACGCATATTACATCTTCAAAGACTGCATCCTCTTGACTAGATTTATCCTGCTGTTTACTCATCTCACTATATACATCTTTAAATTCTTCATTTATTTGAGAAGACAAGTCTGGCTCTTGTTGTTCTGACTCAACAACTTTTTGAACAAGCAAAGATTCATCAGTTTCTACTTTGGAATCAACCGCATGACTCTTCACAAATATATCATATTTATTCTCTAACTCAATTTGTTTCTCTTTCTTTAAAACTTCTGGTTTTAAACCTGAGAATGAAAAAGAAATAGATCTGACAGAACTTATTTTATCAAAAAATATGCCATAAGTAGAATGTCTGATATTTTTTTCAACAACTTTGCCTATACCAAAAACTTTATGACTAACACAATCTTTTACATCAAAAACTTGTCCTTGAGAGTTTAAATCACATACACTAGCATTCGCGATATCTCTCATATCTTCAATAACTTCTTTAGACAGTTCACCTTTTCTGACAAAACAACTATCTTTAACCTCAAAAATAAATCTGGACGGATATTTAACCATGCCTGAAGCATGATTAAATCCTTCTGATTCTGTCATATAAAAAGCTTTTTCGGCTCTTGTAATTGCAACATATGTCAACCGACGTTCTTCTTCAAGAGCACTGGCTCTTTCTCTAATAGAACGCTCATTTGGCAATATTCCCTCGGTACAACCACATAAAAATACATATGGAAATTCTAATCCTTTAGATTGATGGATTGTCATAAGTTTAACAGTTGTATTATTATCACTTTTTATATCCATATTTGTAAAAAGAGTAATTTCTTGAAGATATTCTGTAAGATTAAAATCATCTTCATCTTCATTTTCAGCTAAAACTATTGAATCTTGTAATTCTGTCAGATTATCAAGTCTATCTTGATCTCCATCATTTCTGTAAAAAACCATCAAACCACTATCATCAAGTAACATTTGTAGCAAATCTGAAACTTTTAACTTATTCTTTAGTTGAATAACTCTTTCAATCAAATTAACAAAATCAACAGCCCCTGGACGACATAATGAAGTGTGATTAATATTTGATTTCAAAGTTGAATATAGAGATTGGTTTTCCTGTACAGCAAGTTCTTTTAAGTTCTGAACAAATTTTTTACCTAAACCTCGTCGTGGCATATTTATTACTCTTAAGAACGACAGATCATCTTCATATTCAATTAATCTCAAATAAGATAATATATCTTTAATCTCTTTACGCTCATAAAATCTCACACCTCCATATATAGTATACGGTATATTTTCTTTAACCAAAGCCTGTTCAATAGGACGTGACAAGTAATTTGCTCTGTACAAGATTGCGAAGTCAGCATATTGGCATTTTGTGGACATACCAAAAAGCCCAACAATTTCTTTCACAATCCAACTTGCCTCTTCTTGTTCTGATTTTGCATGAAAGTGAACAACATCAACACCTTTGGGACTTCGGGTAAACATATCTTTGTCCACCCTTAGTTTATTATGCTTTATTATTTGATTCCCCAGTTCAAGTATATTGGGCGTAGAACGATAGTTTTCATCCATTATAACCGTCTTTACATCTGGAAAAGTTTTATCAAAATTAACAAAAATCTCAGGACAAGCACCACGCCATTCATAAATAGTCTGATCAGGGTCTCCAACTACAAACAAATTCCTATGATACCCTGATAGTAAATGAACCAATTTAAACTGTCTGATTGAACTATCTTGCATCTCATCAACTTGAATATAATGTAATCGCTTTTGCCACTTTACCAATACATCCTCGTATTCTTTAAAAATATAAAGCGCAAAACTCATTAAATCATCAAAATCTAAAGCAAATATTTTTTGTTGTTTTTGCAGATATCTTATAAAAATCATTTCTTCAACAGAGCTGTCATCGGCATCACTAACATCAATCACATCAAGTATGTAGTTAATATAACTATCACTCTTCTTTCTATCACTAATAAATTTTAGTATTTTTTTATATATGTAATCCTTGGATGAAAGACCTAATTCTTGGTATATATCTCGTAAAACAGTTTTCTGATCTTCCACATCCATAATAATAAAACCTCTAGGATACTGTAACTTGTTAATATCCTCACGAAGAACTTTCACACAAAACCCATGATATGTGCATATATACCCAGAAGATCCATTGTCACCAAGTAACTTCAGCAATCTATTCTTCATCTCCTTAGCGGCCTTATTGGTAAATGTAACGCACAAGATATTAGCAGGACTAATTCCAAGTGCTTTAACAATATAGGCATATCTCGAAACTAAAGCTCTTGTTTTACCTGATCCGGCACCTGCAACAACTCGAATATAACCTTCGGTTGTTTCCACAGCCTGCAATTGTTTTTCATTTAAGTTTTCGGTAATCTTGTCTATATCATTCATACTTTTCCAGAGAGATTTTGTTGAGTAATTCAAAGTTAGGATTAAATATACCAAACAAAAACCTTTACCACAAGTGCAAACATATCATATAATCAATCAAATTACAGAAAACTCTATAAATAATATATAATGATATTGCATTTAAAGCTATTATTGTTTAGTATGATTTCAGTAAATTTACCAAGCAAAGGTAAAAATTACTTTGAGATTATTAACAAATACTAAAAAGGTTTCCGAACAGTTGTATGATTATTGTTCGGCAGGAGAAAAACATGAGTGATTTCAAGTTCAACTGCCCACATTGCAATCAGTCTCTTGAAGCATCCGACGACATGTCTGGGTTGCTTGTTGAATGCCCCAGTTGTGCAAATACGATTGAGGTGCCATTTGAAAGACAAGTTCAGCAGCAAGCTATCCGTAAAGAGAATAGTCAACATACAAAAAGTTGTCCCTGTTGTGGTGAGCAAAACTCTGACCTTGACACTTATTGCCAAAAGTGTGGCGCAGATTTAGCTGACACAAAAAAATATCACCCTAATACCCGACCTTGCCCGTATTGCGGAGAGAGTATTCTTTACTCCGCACAAAAGTGCAAACACTGCGGAGAATTTCTAAACAAGTCGGTGACGTCCAGGTCGACGCCGAAATCCGGATCACAAGGCAAGATTGCAGTCACCATTGTCCTTGTGGTCGCTATCATCATTGTGCTGGGCAACTTTCACTTGGTAAAGGGGGCATCCATTATCGGATTTCGCCTTGTCTCCAGATTATCCTTCGGATTCTCGGAGATGGTAGTTGATGTAGATAAGATCACTTCCATGCCACTAATCGCAGCACAGTCGCACTACCCCCTCGGAGTCAAGGCTTGCCAGCGGGCAGGTTTTATTGAAACAGATGAACAGTTTAAGAAAAGGTCACGGAAGGAGTTTGATGACGATTTTCAAAAGGAATACAAGAAGCAAATGGAGAACGTTGAGCGAGAAACCAAACGGCTAATGGATTCACTCAACCAATGAGATTGTCGAACAAAGCACTATACAACTATTTTTCAAAAATACGCTTTTGAAAAAAGTGTGAGAGCAATAGTTCGGCATAAACTTTTTTAAGAAAAATTTAAAAATAATTGTGAGAAACGGCAAATATATCGTATAAACAAAAGAGTTGTTGTAAATGCTGTAATAATTAGTTATATTACATCTAATTATTGAGTTTTATTTTCAGTAAATTCACCAATCAAAGGTGAAACACTTCACTTTGAGATTATTAACAAGTACTAAAATTATTTACGAACATTCTTATAATAATTGTTTGACAGAGGGAGACTGCATGATAAACGAGATTATATTCTTCAATTGCCCACATTGTCAATCAGAGCTCAAGTTGCCGCCTGAGGTGGCAAGTCCGGGAGAGATAATCGAATGTCCAGCTTGCTACAAGAACATTCAGGTTCCTCGACCTCAACCAATCACAAAGAGAATCGCCGCTAGAAAGCCGACGCCACCGTCCCCGTCCGTATCCACAAAGCCGTGTCCGTACTGCGGTAAATCAAACCCCACTTTTGCAATCAAATGTAAACATTGTGGCTCAGATTTCGTTGAAGCAAAAAAACATCAACCTAGCAATTTAAGAAAGTGCAGAGGCTGTGGCCAAACTGTCCATCCCACCGCAGAAACTTGCCCTCACTGCGGCATCAAAAACCCTGTCATCACAAAGACATCTACGGAAAACAATGCTGACGGCGCCGGCTGTATTCTTATAAGTATAGTTATAGTAATAGTTGTCTGCATATGGGGTTATAGATCTTGTTGTTCTATGTTTGATATATTTAAGCTCTCACCAGAGCAACAAGCGGAATCTAATAAGAGACGTAGACTAGAAGAAAGAGTTGGCAGTAAAGACGGAGCCTACATCATGTCACAGCAGTTCGTTAAGGAAATTCTTAAATCCCCTCGTTCTGCAAAGTTCCCGTGGTATGATAATTCATTTGTTACCGACCTTGGAGATGGTCGATATGTTGTTTATGCTTACGTTGATGCACAAAACGCCTATGGTGCTATGATGCGGACTAAGTATATGTGTACCATAAAATACACAGGAAACGACAATTGGCGATGTACAGGAGTCGAAATGTTGGAATGACATAAACTGAATTTGCAATAAAAGTTAACTGTTATTTCACCAACCTACCAATCAGGGGTTAAAACATCACCCTTTAGATTATTAACAAACATTATAATGCATTATTTTACGAACATTCGTATAATAATTGATAGGATAAGAACATATGAACATGTATTCAAAATACTCCTCTTTAAAACATACTATTGAAGATTTATTTGGAGTCAACGCTTGGTATGAGCTAAAAGAGACAGACTCAATTACTGTTTGGAAAAAATATATAATAAAGACACTAAAAGCTATACAAATTTCAATTCACCAGACAGTAAAAATCTATGATGCTGAATGGTTACTAGAGGTTGATGATATTATCAACAAGGGGATTGATTCAGCAAAAAAGACTGATTCAATTGATGAACTTATTTCAGTTCTCGCAGGAACAATGATTAATGTTTCTTTTCAACAAGTTGGACATATGCCGCGTAGAAAAAGATCTGATTTAAATATTACATTGAAAAAAAACAATTGGAATTTCAACAGCTATCGGTCCGTTATGTACGTTCAAAGTCCCGAACAGAAAGAATATAGGTTTTGGTGTCAACAACAAGAACAAATGGGTTTTGAAAAACAACTGGAGATAAAAGCTAAATATGAAAAGAACAGGAGCAAGCTTACCTACTCAGAATGGTGTAATACAAATGAAACATCCACTTAAGAGACACTTCATACTCGACCTGTTAAATTGAAGTTGAATTAAAAGATATATTTAAGACTGAATAAGATCGCCCTCAATATATTGTTATTAAGAGCTGTTAGCCCTATCATGGTTTCCACGAGGGCAAGCCCCGAGATGAACATCTTTTTCTTCTCCGTACTACAATCCTAACAATCTTACGCTTGTCAACTTTTCATGATAACGAGGATCCCGCATACCGGGATTCCCAAACCAATAATTTTAAAGAGAAACCAAAGTTGCTAACATGCATTGTTCCATAATCCCTGATGCTGGACAACAGAGCTATAATACTATTGCTTTCTCTTTAAAAGAGACTGCTGTGGGCTTATAAAACATATACATAAAAGTGTTTACCACCTGAAAAATGTTACACTTGCACACTTTTACGTCCTTAAAAGTGTGATTTTCTTTTTTTTTGCTTGAAAAAGTTGTTTGTTTGAGCTACTACCTATTTAAAGGTTCTGTCAAAAGTTTCAATGGTGATGTGTATCTTTTAGAGCAAAACTCTATTTTTCGTGTGTTTCGTACTACAACCCTTCATTTTCTTGTTATTTGCCATTTCGCTTTGCTCCATTGCTTTAGACATGCTAAAGCCTCTTACCCTGCGGTCGTTTGATCGATTATTTTCCAGAACTTTTTTAACATTTTTATTATAAACAACTTATAACACCATTTTGTGAATGTCAACTTTTTCTTTTTTGGGAACGCAGATGACACAGATTTTAGGGATTATCGCTAATAATTATTTATTTAATCTTTTATATCTGCGAACATCTGTAAGGAACCGACCAACGGGAGATAGGCTGGAGTTTTCGACAGCAATGACCCCGCCCTTACTTTGAATTTTAAGAGATTCAAAGTGAGGGCGGGGGAATGGCCTATCAGCGTCATCCTTGTTCCTTTATAAACCTTTCAAGAGAAATTCTTTTGGTTGCCTGCCTGTGCGATGCTCGCAGGGCAGACAGGCGGCTATGCCGCCCTAGGAACTCTGTGTCTCAAGCGTAAGATTATGCAGCACCAAATGCAAATACTTCTGGAAAACCAAGTCAACCCATTTAACAATTCACCTACCTTTTCTAACCTTCCTTCTTTTTTAATCTTAACAATATGATATCTCACTCCTCTTTCTATTAAATTTACTAAAAGTCCACTTCCTTTAAATCATTTATCATGACGGAATATATACGTAAAACAAATTCAAAAACGGGATATTTGATGATTCAATCAACATTTATCCCGTTTTTTTTGCGAAAATGTTTGATTGTTGTGTTGCTTCGCAACCTATCTATATAGATGCCGATTTTTTCCTGCAAGCTCGGCGCTCCCGAAATCACTTCCCCCGTCAGATCCAAAGTGCTCCTCCCCTGCTTAGGGGAGGTGTCGCGCGAAGCGTGACGGAGGGGTTCTTCATTCACCCAGCTACTAAAATAGTAACTATGTTAAATGTATAGTTTAAGTTTTTTCAGTTTAGTAGCTGGGTCGATGTTCGACGTTCTCACCTTTTCCTCTTCCTCCTTCCTTGTCTTCCTTTCTCGGCCTTTCTCGGTGGTCATCGGTAGCTAAAATCTTCCTTTCCCCCACCAGACCCAAAGTGCTCCTCCCCTGTTTAGGGGAGGTGTCGCGCGAAGCGTGACGGAGGGGTTCTTCCAACTTTTTCTCTGCGTTCTCCGTGCCTCTGCGCAAGACATCTCTTCATTTCTTTTTGCGTCATTTGCGACCTCTGCGTTAAAACCTCTTCCAAAGATTGCTGACTTGTTGTAGAATTTTGTGAAGTTAATACTTTTATTGGAACAATAAAAATATTAACAAACAAAATAATACAACATATTCTAATTAGTGAAATCAGCGAAATTCGTTGGTCAAAACTCTTCTCTTTTTCTTCTTTGCGTTCTTCGCGGTTAAATCTTATTGTTTTTTCTTCATTCGTGCAGATTCGAGTGATTCGTGGTTAACCCTCTTCTCTTATTTTTTCCTGCAGGCTCGCATTCCCGATGGGGCAAGCCCACCGGAGATCTCCTTGTCTCAAGCGTAGCGGGTGATTGAAAAAAT
>CAYTUX010000288.1:0-6842 GCA_964441455.1 uncultured Victivallales bacterium
TTTCTTAATAATCTGCGTAAGAACCGACCAACGGGAGATAGGCTGGAGTTCACGACAGCAATGAGTGCAACGAATGGCCTATCTGCGTTAATCTGCGGATAAAATTTTTCTCTTATTTCCGTGATTATCGGTGTTCATCAGTGGCTAATACTCTTTTGCCTGCCTGCCTGTGCGTATAACACAGACAAACCCCTCGGCTATCGTCTTTGGAACTCGGCGTGGAAGCGATTATTTGACAAATTAGAATCTGTCTGTCCATAAATTTTTGCTTCATAGTCGACTACAATCGTCTGAACTCCCGGGCTAAGATAAGAATTCAGCAAAAGCTCTCTCGATACAGTCTGCCCAACCTCTACCCCGCCAAAATCAACCGTTATTGTGGTTCCATTAATTGAAACATCCATACCGGCACCTTCAATATATTCCGTTCCCCTATTTTGAACAAACAGCATAAGAGCAGGGGCATTTCCATCGTACGATATACTTGGCTGACCGGCAGCCAGATCAAATATACCGGCTTTATTTGAGTTCAATGCCCTGCCGAGATCAAGAGTTCCCGCACCATAAAGTTGATCGTCCCCGGGAACCCCCACATCATTTGCTGTTGCAACAATGAGTTTGCCAGCATCAAGTGGCGAAACATCAGAGTTCTCTGAAATAAGTGCGGCAATTGCTCCCGACACAAAAGGTGCTGCTGCTGAAGTACCACTGAAATATGATTTATTATCAGCAGGGTCACTGGTCTCCACAAACAGTCCCGGAGCAGTGATATTCACCTCTGAACCATAATTTGAAAAACTGGTGATTATTGATGATGCATCAACTGAACCAACTGCAATAACATCATCATAGGCTGCCGGATAAGCAACTTGTTTTGAGTCGTTACCTGTGGAAGCAACAATGACAACATCATTATCTTTAGCATAAACAACCGCCTGACGAACAACAGCAGAATCGCCATATGAACCCATAGATATATTTATAACTTTTGCACCGGAATCAACTGCTTTTTTAATTCCCTTGGCAATATCAAATGTATTTCCTTTGCCATTTGCATCAACCACATCAATACTAAGAATCTTTACAGATGGAGCAACCCCCTTTGCAACATTACCATTGCCTGCAATTATTGTTGCAACTGCTGTTCCATGTGTTTCATCTTCATTACCTGAAGTTATATGAATCACTTTATCATAAGAATCGTGCAGCGAAGAGTTACGAGCCACCTCTGAATCAAGCACTGCCACAAGCACTCCCTTTCCAAAATCTTTGTTGTCGCCGACAATGCCAATCCAACTCAAAGCATCGCTGAATGCTCTGTTCTGCTGTTTAGCAATTGGACTGTCAATGTCAGGCAATCTTTCCGGATTAGGAGGATATATCTCATAATTGCCTCCACTTTCAATTGGAGGAGGAGCTGCCCGCAAAACTTCTCTCAATGCATCTTTGTCGGTAATCTTTATTCGAACAGAGTTCATTGAGTCAAGAGAATCAATAACAACAATGCCGTTATTTTCTGCAATATTGATAAAATCTTTCAGATCATTCTCATCATAAAAAGTAAGAACACGTTCCCCTGCAATTGCATCTGTCTGTCTGTCAATACCGGAGTCAAGAACTTCAGAAATATATTTAGGATCACTTGCAGCAACAGTACGAATGACAGGATAAAATGGTTTTTCAACATCAGCTCGCATAACACCGGCAAGCGATTCTCTTAATGGTGTCTTTTGAACAGGGACATCAATTGAAGTCTCTATCTGAACACCAATAGCATCAAGATCTGTATCAAGCCTTTTAGAAAGCACTGCTCGATAATAGAGCAATCCCACTACAAACACTAATACTAATATTATGATTGTTTTTTTCATTATTTTTTCTTTTCAAGATGACTTATGAACAATGCTTTTCGTCGGTCTTAATTAAGGACTTTAAAGACTTTAAGGTCTTTAAAGTCAAGAGTTCTCACAAGTGCGCGATCAAACGAACAGCAGCTCTTTGGCGACGGGCGTTGACCGCCAGCAAAACGAAGTCTGTCTAACGAACTAACCGTCTAACTGCGAGCAAAGCGAGCACTTAACCTGACGGTCGCTTAGAATCTATCTCTAAATGCCCATAAGCCAAGAGCCGGATTTGATATATAAAATATCTCTTCTCCATTCTCTAACGTATTGAAACCATCTTTTAGCTTATTTATATCATAAATTTTCATCATTTCATCAAGATCGGCATATTTAAAATTTACACTTTCAATCTCTTCTTTTGTCAAATGCCCCGGACAATAAGTGATAGAGAAACGCCCCTCCGATGATCCGTGAATCAGATGAGCGGCAGCACTAAGGTTATCAGCAAGTTCCTGGTTTTCTTCAAGAACTTTCATAACTTGAGGAGTCCCAACGTATCCATACTTTCTGATAAGTCTATCAATCTCAGAGTCTTCACCAAACTCTTTTAATCCAGGTGCAAGAACAATCAATTCACCATCATCATCAATAGCCATTCTTGTTCTGTAGATACTCTTGTTACCAAGCCATGTACTCTTAAATTCTGATGGATCCAGATATACAACAACCTTCTTCAGTGGTTTATCGAGCATTTTAAAATTTACCTTCAGAGCCAGATCCGAAGCTTTAAGGAAACAATCTTCCTCATCAGAAATATAAATTCCACGCATCTTCAGCTTACCATCAGCATCTGCACCAATAACAGTCTGAAAATATACAATTGGAAGATCAATAAAGTTCAAACCATAATTTATAACTTTTCTGACCGATGTCTGAGCTCTACCCATAATTCTTTCCATACCATATGCAGCACCGATAAAGTGACTTTTATTAATACCTTCCACACCTCCGGTTCCTACAAAAATATTCTTTGTGTAGTTTGCCATACCCACAACTTCGTGAGGAACAACCTGACCAACAGAGAGAATCAGATCATATTCGCCTTCAACAAGCAGCTTGTTTATTTGTGCAGGCCACGCATAATCTACTGCACCTTCAGAAACTTCAGATACATATTCAGCCGGCACTTCACCAACCGTTATTACATCATTGCGCCAGTCATGAACCCTAAAAAGTTTTTTTGGAATACCCGGAAACATTTCGTCAAGCTGCTCATCAGTCATAGCTGAATGGGTACCCAATGCAGGAAGAATATCAGTAACCTTATTACCATAAAATTCATGAATATAACAGGAAATCTCTCCGGCTCTTGAATGAAATCGTGTGAAATCCGGTGGAATTATCAATACTTTTTTCTTTTCTCCCAAACCTTCAAGTGTTTCAAAAACAATTTTTTTCAATTCCGCAGATGATATATCGCAATCAACAGCACCCTTTTCGTAATACATAATAATTAACTCCCTAGTTTATAATTTGACAAAATTAATATTTCGTCTCTGATTAAAAGTTTCAAATTGATTCCAACAGCAGCAAACTGATCCACAGCATTTTGAATATGATCGCGACCAGGATCAGCTAAAATAAATATGCCGCTATCTTTAAGCATATGTTTAACACAATTGACTAGAATTTTAACACTCTTTTTTTCATAAAGCAAATCACTACCGATAATTACATCAAATTTTTCATCTTTTTTCTCTTTCAAACTGCTCCAATCCAATTGCATATACTCAATA
This sequence comes from uncultured Victivallales bacterium, assembly GCA_964441455.1. Lineage (GTDB taxonomy): Bacteria > Verrucomicrobiota > Kiritimatiellia > JAQICX01 > JAQICX01 > JAQICX01. The sequence continues at coordinate 3,641 of CAYTUX010000288.1, forward strand.
TCTAAAGAATTTAATTTTGCATTTCTGTGAACCTGAAAACTATTATCAGGATGATAGTCGGATGCAATCACCCTGTTTGCTCCAAGTTTTCCGCAAATTATTGATGGCATAGATAGACCTGCTCCAAGTTCAAGCACATCCTTGTTCTGAATGATTTCTCGATTTTCAACAAGAACTTTGGCAAGAGCTTCTGCAGACGGCCACAAATCGGCATAATATGGAATCATATCCGTATCATCCGGTGAATGCTCAACATAATAATTCAATAAATTATCGAAGTCTTTCACAACGGCAACTTTTACAGAGACATCGCCATACTTTTTTTCAAATACTTCAAAGTTACAATTTTCTATGGTATTCTTCATATTAAATTAATCAAATTTTCAAATTTAAAAGCTGCATAAATCTAAAGTTTAACTTTAAATTTATAAAAAAATACAAAAAAAGGAAAGTGCAAAAATACAAAAAAAGGAAAATATATCATACAATTCGAGAAAAGTTGTTGAAAAGAGATTCATAATTTAATATACTACACCTAATTATTGAATATTATTTTAATAATTTAATTGTCTGATCGAAATGAGCTTTATCTCTTCAGCGAATTCGAGCCAGCAAAAAAGTAGGCATATATGCCATATTAACCGAAGAGAAGAAAACAGGAGTATTATTATGCCACAAGGTAAAGTAAAATGGTTCAGCAGTGACAAAGGCTATGGTTTCATTGAACAGGAAAGCGGTAGCGACCTTTTTGTGCACGCGAACGACATTCAAGAAGCCACTCTGCAAGAGGGTGACACAGTAGAGTTTGATATTGCCGAGGGACAAAAAGGTCCTTGCGCCAAAGATGTTAGAACTGTCTAGAACATCTCTGTCGAACAAATGATTTTACAAGTTTCACCTGATGGTATACCATCAGGTGAACTGTCATCCCGAATGTAAACAAAAACTTTTGGGAGAAAATTTCATCAAAATAAAGATTGTGGAATATCCAAAATCTTTTTTTTTGATACATAAGATAGATACAAAAAACAATGTATTTAGAGTCAATTTCAAAACTTGAGTAATTGGGCTAAAAGCCCTTATTTGTATATTTATAGAGCTTTGCCCTAGACTCTGTTATCTCGAGGCGTTCATTCTTAATATTTTAGAAGTAGTGTTTATAAAAAAGTTGCAAACATATACTTGTAAAATCAGCTCAAAATATTACTAAAATTATGTGTGTAAAAAAAACAGATTTTTGATCGAAGTGCTTCTGAGCTTAATTAAAGGTACTGGAGTTCTGTTTGATCATACGAACGATGTATAATCAAAGCCTGTAGCAGCACCGACCATAGCAAAATAATTGGCTGGCGGCACATATTCCGGAACGCTGTTGCCAGTGCCTAGGGCATAACTGCCATCCCGTGCACTGCACTCAAGCATCGCCAGAGAACGCTGCCTCACCTGTACCGGTGTAGACCGACAGACAAAGTCCAGATCGATGCCGCCCAGGATTGCGATGCGCTGGTGATACTTGTCATAAGCCTGTTCTACCGGCAGAATTGTGTCTTCATAGGAATGCTTCCCGTCGTACTTGAGATCGTCGATAATGTCGTCCATAACCTCGGTCAAGTTACCACAGGAATGAAGGATGGCAGGCCGCCCGGCATCGTGGATGGTCTGGACAATTTTCCTGTGCCAGGGGAATACGAACTCACGCATGGCGGAAGGCGAAAGCATGGGCTGGCTCTTAAAGCCCCAGTCGTCGTTGGAAATCATAGCACCTACTGTGTCGTAGCGACCGGCAATCTGGTAGTGTCGGACCAGGCGCGTGCCGACTGCGGCAAAAATATCCGAAGCCAATTTAGGGTTGTCGATTGTCAGGTAACAGGTGGCTTCGTATCCAACCAAGTTCATCACATTCTCGAGCACGCCGCCCGGACCGGAGACAATCAGTTTCATGCCCGCAGGCAGGTGAGGGCTAATGGTCATCAGGACTGAATAGTCGTACTCGTCGGGGTTTGGCCAAGAATAGGCATTGAACGAGGCTCGGTCATGAATAACGCTCCCTTCGTTCATGGACACGGAACTACCGCGGTGTCGTTCGCCAGACGCAAAATGCAGTGAACTGCCGCCGACAGTGGCATAGTCGTACCCCGCCGCCCGGAAGGCGGTCAGCAGCATGCGCATCTGTGCAAGGGGTGCTGGATCTAACGTAAAGTCCAGCCCGCAAAGCTTATTGTAAAGCGAGCTGTTGAGAAAAAATTCGAACAAGGTAGGTCGATCCGGCTTCTGCCGGTTGAGGATCCGCAGCAGATTGTTAAAGTCTTGTGAACGGGAGTTAATTGAAGAATTCATTGTTTGGTCTCCTTTGTGTATATGTTTGATTTGTTTATAGTGGTTCGTCCGCAAAGAACGAACATATTGTCCATAGCCTTTTTGCAAATTCATGTTAAAAAGATACCATTTATGAAAAAATTTACAAGTTTATGTTTATTTTTTTATACAATGTCCCTATTTTACTGGTTGATTTATTTCTCGGCTCACTCGCCTGCATTCCTACGGCATGGCAGGCAGGTTTGACTCTACATTTCCCACAATCAGCATTTGGGAGTAATGTCGGCAATTAGACATAATCCCATACTAAAAAAGTTTTATAACAGACTGGTAGAGGAAAATCATCGACCTAAAAAGGTTGCTCTGGTGGCTGTAATGCGCAAGTTAATTATCGCTGCTAATTATACAGTAAAAAAAATCTGATTTTATGCTTGCAAATTAACACAGTTACTAACAAGTTAGCCGTCCAACATCAACCCAACTACTAAACTGAAAAAACTTAAACTATACATTTAAAATAGTTACTATTTTAGTAGCTGGACTGAATTAGAGCCTATTGGATCACTACAATTGCAAAGCACTCGTGGAGCAATCTAAGATAGCCTGGAAACTGCGGCAACAACGAAGTGAAAATTGAAAAAACCTAAAATATCACCAATTCCTGGTAGTTTTTGTTTTGGTAAAATCAGCTGGTGAAACTTCTTTCTCTAATAAGAAAATATAGAAAGAAGCAACGAACGAAAAGTAAAGAGGTCTATGGCTTTCCAAAATTTTAACTAAAAAAATGGTAACTTCTCAAAAACTTTTCAAAAAAATATGCCGTAAGTTAAAAAAAATGGAAATATTTCTTTTTTTTTGTTGCAAAATTATGATATGTATGATTACA
>CAYTUX010000289.1:0-6910 GCA_964441455.1 uncultured Victivallales bacterium
GAATAAAAAAAAGTTATTTTTTTTCATTTTTTTCTTGTACATCCCCCCATACTTTTAATATATTGCAGCTATATATCAATAATCTTGCTCAGCGGTTGAGCAAAGACTTATTGAGAAGTTACTATAATATAAATAAAATTAAGGAGTATAGTTATGTCTATATTGAACAAAGTAATGTTGGTATGTATGGTTGGAACAATGGTTCTATTGACTGCCGGCTGTGGCGGCGGTGGCGGAGATGATGATACGGTTGCAAATATTGCAGGAGTATGGAGTGCAACACTAGAGGGCGACACTGAATTTATAAATATAATTCAAGATGGTCATAACCTTACTCTTATTGATCCTGATCAAGAAGTTGTTGATGGTGAAATTTACGGTAAAAATGTGACTTTTGAATTTACTGAGACTGACGGAGGTGTTCTCATTACATTATTAATTGAACTTACTCTTGACAGTGAAGATTCTCCAAGCGTCATGACTGGTACATTTAAAGGTATTGTTGACGGACAAGTTATTCAAACAATGGCATTGACTTGTGTTAAACAATAATTTTATTTTCTGACTCAAAAGAAAATATTAATTTATAAGGGTGCCTGATATTCGGCACCCTTTTTAGTGTAAATGAAAGAAGAGGTTGAAATGTCAAAGAAAAAAGAGATATCAGAACGAAAAAGAGTACATTTGGTATGTAATGCTCATTTAGATCCGGTGTGGCTATGGCCATGGAATGATGGTTTGGCTGAGACAATGTCAACTTTTGCAATTGCTGCAGATTTTTGTGATAGTGTAAAAGATTTTGTCTTTTGTCATAATGAGTCTCTTTTGTATCAATGGGTAGAAAAGCATGAGCCTGAACTGTTTTCAAGAATAAAAAAACATGTTAAGGCTGGCAGGTGGCATATATCAGGAGGAGCATTTGTTCAACCGGATCTTGTTTCTCCAACGGGAGAGAGTATGATTCGTCAATTTCTGGAGGGCCGCAGATATTTTACCTCGAAATTCAAAAAATATCCGGAAACGGCATATAATTTTGACTCTTTTGGACATCCGGCAGGGCTGCCTCAAATTCTTAGCGGGTGTGGTATGAAAAATTATGTTTTCTGTCGTCCAGGTGAATCTGCTTGTCATTTGCCGATTGGTTCATTTATATGGAAAGACAGATCCGGGGAAGCAGTTGTTGCAAGGAGATCAGATGACCATTATCTTACTAATTACAAGATTGTAGAGCAGCTTGATGGATTTTTGAAGCACTATAAGGACGAGAGCGCAACAATGATTTTATGGGGACTCGGGAATCATGGTGGTGGTGCAACAAAAGAGGAACTTGACTTAATAGATAAATATAGAGAAGAACATCCTGAATGCGAAATCATTCATTCAACTCCGGATGCATTTTTCGAAGAGGTCTTGAAAAGCAAGAAGTTGCCTGTTGTTGAACATGAACTGCACACTGCATTTCCTGGATGTTATACATCTATGTCTATGGTTAAAAGAGCCCATCGACATGCAGAATCCATGATTTTGACTGCAGAACGTTTTGCTGCATTAAACTGGTGGATAAACGATGTTAAGTATCCAAAAGACAGATTACGTTCAGCATGGCAGGATCTAATGTTTTGTGAGTTTCATGACATTCTTCCAGGCTCAATGTCTATTACACCTGAAAAGAATTCTTTAAATGCACTTGCCAAAGCCACTGATGAAGCACATAGAATTGTTGTTGAAAATCAAATTGACTGGATTAAAAAACAGGAAAAGGCTGAATCTTATGAGACACCATATTTTGTTACAAATCCACATGGTTTTTCTGTTAAGACCAATATTGATTATGAAATACAGCTTCATCATATCTGGCCGACCAATCCGGAAATTGAATTGAGAGTTGACGGCAAAAAAATTGCTTACCAGAGAAGTATAGCGGAAGCAGTATGTGCGAATGATTGGAGGGTGAGACTTCTGGCAACTGTCAGCCTTAAACCTTTTGAGACTTTGAGAATTGAAGAATCTTTTAAACAGGGAAAGGAGATAAAAATAGAGAATCCTAAGCCTTCGAAGAATACGCTGTTTTTTAAAACTTCAAAGTTTGACTTGAGGATAAATCCAGATACAGGGCTTGTTGACAAACTATCATTGCCCGGCTCAAGAAAATCCATTGTCAATCCCGGGGCATTTGAACCAGTTGTTCTTAAAGATATTGATCACAGCTGGGATACACATTCCCCTGAAGCTGAAATAAAAGGCAAGCCTGTGAATGGAGTTTTTGATGGCAAGTATTGTACCTTTAATATTGCTGAACCTGAAGATGTTCTAAAACTTTCACCAACATATGAAGTTCATAATAATCCTTCTGAGGCAGTCGGGTATCCTATTAGGATTATTGAGAGTGGATGTATAAGAACTACTGTTGAAGTAATTTTTGTTTGTGGAGAGTCTGCTCTTGTAAGGCAATATATGATTGGTCACATTGATAATTCTTTTGAAATCAGAGACAGAATATTCTGGAATCATCGGGATTCAATGCTTAAGCTATATGTTCCTTTGAACTTTAATGCAGAGGAGAGTGTTGCCGAAACATTGCATTCTACGTATAGTAGAAAACCAACAGAAAAGCATGTTGAACTATCGGCTAATCGGTGGGTTGCTGTTTATGGACGATCAGGTAATCAGCCACTTTGTCTGTCTGTTGCTAATGATGGTATAGGTGCTTATGCGTTAACGCAGAAGAATGATATGTTTTTGAACGTAACACGTTCGCCTGCATATTCCTCTTTTGGTCTTTCTGCAGAAAAAGATAACTGGCGAATGAGAAAGTTTCTGCCTCGTCAGGATATCGGGCAGCAGACATATTCTTATAAAATTATGGTGTCTGAATGCTTTAATGAAACAGAAATAACTAAGTGTGCTGATCTTTTAAATATGCCTATTGTTGGACAGACATATTTCCCGCGTCCGTCACTTGACTCTAAAAATGATTTTTTAACGCCTGTTAATCCGGTTTCTGTAAGTTCAGAGGATGTACTGATTAGGGCAATAAAGAAGAGTGAAAAAGGTAGTAAGCTCATTATAAGATTGCTTAATACTTCCAATAAAACTAAAAAGTTTTCTCTTAAAGTTTATGGTCTTGAAAAACCGGCGAAACTATCTGTCAAACCATATCAGCTTCTTACCGTAGCAGTAAAGAAGAGGAAAAAAGAAGTTTCATATTCAATTGTGAATCTGGTAGAGGAAAAGTGAGAATAGTAGTTGCATTTGATTCATTTAAGGGGTGCTTGTCATCAAACGAGATCATTAAAGTATGTGAAGCCGCTGTTGCTGAGATAGATTCTTCAATTCAAGTCTGTAGTCTTTTGATTGCAGATGGTGGAGAAGGAACAATTGATGCAGTTGTAAAAGGTTCTAATGGTCATACTTTTCAAGATTGTGTAACGAACCTTGAGGGAGTGAAATGCAATGCTCTTACAGGCGTTGCAGATGATTTGTATGTTCTTGAATCTGCTCAAACTGTCGGATTATCTTATTCCAATAAAAAAAATGTTGCTGCGAAAACTTCAAGAGGAATAGGTGAGCAAATTATACTTGGAATAGGCAGAGGATTTCGCAGGTTTGCTATTGGTCTTGGCGGAAGCGGTACAAATGACTGTGGTGTTGGAATGCTTAGAGAACTTGGCTTTCGTTTTTTTGATTCTGCAGGCAAAGAATTACCAATGGATGTTAAGTCATTCGTGAACCTTTCGTTAATCGATGATAATAATGTCTGTGTAGAGTTGAAGGATTGTGAATTTACAATACTCGGTGATGTAGACAACCCTCTTTGTGGTAAGCATGGTGCAACATATACTTATGGCTCCCAAAAAGGTGTAAAGGCAAGTGAATTATCTGAACTTGATGATGCAATCAGGAAAATATCCGAAGTTGCCGGAAAACATTTTGGAAAAGATTGTTCAAACTTAAAAGGTGCAGGTGCCGCTGGGGGACTTGGATATGCTTTTCTTCAGTTCTTAAATGCAGATGCAGTTCCTGGAATTGAACATATTCTAAAAATCATCAAAGCAGAAGATGTTATCAGTCAATGTGATTTTGTGTTTACGGGAGAAGGTAAGTCTGATGCTCAGACTGCTTGCGGAAAGGTTGCAACTGGGATTGCAGCAATCGCAAAAAAACATGAAAAACCAGTTATCATGATTTCCGGGGCGTTGGATGAGGATGCATATTTTCTTCATGAACATGGTATTGATTTTATGACATCCATCCAGGACTATCCTGACGCGCTTGAGAATGTTATGAAAAAAGATGTGGCAGCCAGGTTGCTGTCCAATCGAATAAAAGAAATTGTTCGCCTTATTAATGTTGTAAGTTCAGCAAAATAATTGGATTGGACAGATCAGACATATTGCGCGCATGAAAGAGGTGTTTATGCATTATGAATGCAATATTTTCTTAGACCTTGTCACATAGACCTAAGAACTATCTTTAATGCACTTCCATTCCCGGCTTTACACCTGAATCTGGAGAAAGAACAAAAATTTCTTTTTCTCCCGGACCGGCGGCAATAATCATTCCTTCAGAGACTCCAAATTTCATCTTTCGAGGTTTCAGGTTTGCAACAACTACAACCATTTTGCCGACTAAATCTTCAGGCTTGTATGCTGACTTTATTCCGGCAAAGATCTGTCTGGTCTCATTGTTGCCCATATCAACTTTGATTTTTAAAAGTTTGCTTGCACCTTTTACATCTTCTGCTGCAATAATTAGTGCGGCTCTCAAATCTACCTTACAAAAGTCATCAATTGTAATTTCCGGAAGATAGTTATTCTTTTTTACGGTTACAAGTTCTTTTTCAGCTTTTAAATCTTCCTTTGTATCTTCAATCATTTTTTCAATATCTTTCTGATCAATACGTGATGCAAGATATTTGTATTCATTTATCCTGCGATTGGTTAAAACCTCTTTTGATGATTCCCAGCTGTATGGACTTTCATTAAAAAGTTCCTCAACAGCAGCTGTATATGCCGGTAAGATTGGTTTTAGGTATATTGCCAGAACTCTGAAAACGTTTAGTACAGATGTCAAGACCTGACGGGTTGATTCAGGATCACTCTTTATTGTTTTCCAAGGCTCTTTTGTGTCAAAATAACGATTTGCTTCGCCTGCAATTGTTCTGATCTCTGTAAGAGCTTTACTTAAATAGCGTTTTTCAAAATAGTCTGCTATGAGATCACCTCTATTTTGAGCCATCTTAAGAAGTGCCTTGCCCTCATCATCCGGTTCGCCAAGTTTTCCATCAATCTTTTTGTGAAGCATCTGTGCTCCACGTGATGCAAGATTTGTGATTTTTCCAACAAGGTCTGAATTAACCCGCTGAGCAAAATCTTCCAGATTCAAATCGATGTCATCTGTTGAAGGGTCAAGTTTACATGCGTAGTAAAATCTTAAATAGGCAGGATCTAAATGATTAAGATATGTTCTTGCTTTTATGAATGTTCCCTTGGATTTACTCATTTTCTCTCCGTTTACAGTCAGAAATCCGTGAACAAAAATTTCATTTGGAGTTTTATAACCTGCCGCTTTAAGCATTGTCGGCCAGAACAGTGCATGAAATCTGAATATATCTTTACCTATGTTATGATATATTTCAGTATTTTCAGCATTCCAAAATGAACGAATCTCTTTTCCATTTCTTTCACACCACTCTTTAGTTGAACCAATATAGCCGATAGGTGCATCAACCCAAACATAAAAATACTTTCCGGGATATCCGGGAATCTCAAAACCAAAATATGGCTCATCTCGGGAAATATCCCAGTCTCTTAAACCGTCTTTAAACCAATCTAATAGTTTTTTTGCTTCACCAGATGGTGTGTGTAAAGGAATCCACTCTTTTAAGAAGTCCTGAAAGTCGGCGAGTCTAACAAAAACGTGTGAAGATTTTTTCAACACAGGTGCTGAACGGCAAATTGTACAATGAGCTTCTTTAACATCTGTTGGAGAGTATGTCGTGCCGCATTCATCACATGAATCACCATATTGTTCCGGCGAGTTACACTTTGGACATGTTCCTTTAATAAAACGATCAGGAAGAAACATTTTACATGTTTCACAATAGTATTGATCAATGTCAGCTGAGTGGACATGTCCACCCTTCTCAAGTGCATTAAAAATATCCAGACATACCTCTTTGTTGTGTTCTGAATTTGTTGAAGAATAGTTGTCAAAGATAACCTGAAAGTCTTCAAAGTCTTTACTATGTCTATTATGGCTGGCTTCAATTAGTTTTTCCGGGGTAATTCCTTCCTGGCGGGCACGAATCATTATAGGTGTTCCATGTGTATCATCGGCACAAATATAAAGACACTGATTACCACGCATTTTCTGGAAGCGCGTCCAGAAGTCGGTTTGTAAATATTCGACCAGATGTCCAAGGTGTATGTCGCCATTAGCATATGGTAGGGCTGAAGTTGCTATAATGTTTCTCATTGTTTTCTCCGTAAAATCTAAATTAGGGATTGCTGGTTAATACAAGATTGTGTATATTTTTTAATTTAATTTTCATCTGCACGCTTTTTTGTATACAGTCCTGTCAAGCCATGCAGTTAATAGGGTGAGCTGACACATAAATATTTTTATGAATTGACCAACAAACCCTAAATTAAAAGTAGGTGGGTACTATATTATAGTTGCAAGGATTGAGCAAGAACAAAATTAGTATCCTTAATTTTTCGGTTGGACAAGAAAAAATCTGTTTTAACCAATAAAACAAGCAAATGAGAGCTTGTTTTTTTCAGTTTTGGGTTATAAAGTTGAAAATTATATTTTAAAGGCGGGGTGAAGCACCCCGACCCTACAGAAAATATTTGCAATCAACCATTTAGCTTTGATTGCAGTATCCTAAACTGTAGGGTCGGGGTCC
>CAYTUX010000290.1:0-15886 GCA_964441455.1 uncultured Victivallales bacterium
CCGTCCTCGTACCTCGGCCACCTCCCCTAACCAGGGGAGGAGTACTTTGGGTCTAATGCTGTACCAGAAGTTTTAAAGCTTTCTTTAAATCAAATAATGAGTCTCTTTCAAAAGTCCGCTCCCTGCTGGAAGCGGCTACAGCGGGCGAATGTCCAACCAACGTATTTCGAGAGTTTTACGCTTGTAGCCGATCCAGCTATCAAACCCTGCGGGGAATATTTGCCAGCTGCGGCAGACCTCGGAATATAGACTTTTGAAATTGGCTCTAATATAAAATATTAACAGCAAATTCAAACTTACAAAAATAACTGCCTTGTTTTTACGGTTAAATGCTATCTCGGCAGCCCTGCCCTTACTTTGAATCTTAATGATATCTTTACAAAAAAGTTAATTTCTGTCACACGACCGCATGGTAAGAGGCTTCAGTTCATCTGGAGCAATGAAGCAGAGCGTAATGTCAATTTTGAAGAAAACAATAAAATTATAATATTAAAAAATGGTTATTAACATCTATGCCGCCCCTAATTTTTTTGAGGTTAAATTTTTTTATCTGCACCTGAATAAAACGTTTTATTATGCATTTTTAGAAAAAAGTGAATTTTTTTAAAGTTTTTATTGACAAAAAGTGTAAAATTTGAGAAGTTCCCTTTTAATAAAACCTTTTATTAGGTTAATTTTTTTATTTTAGCATATGGTTAGAAGAAGGATACAGATGGGAAACAGCAATAAATCAGGGTTAACAGAGCGTCTAAAAGCATTTTATGAGCTTCCACGCATAGGAGAAGAGCAAATTTCAAGAATAGAAGATTATAAGGAGAAGTATTCTTTGCTTTTGAAAGATAACAGCAGATTTTTCATATTGATGAAAGAAGCGGGATATATTGATTTAGATAGAGCGGCATGCAGATTTTTTTGTAACAGCGAACAGATGATTTTAAATGGAGAGATAATCAATAGAGATTTTTCTGATGAAAGAGTTGCTATTGAGAGAATATGTGAAGATATACTGAAGCATAGATTTGATTTTCTGGGAACGGGCAAGATTGATTTGGGTGGTAAGATCAACTGGTCGAAAGATTACCGTAGTTGTTATGAGTGGTCAAATGACGTCAACTATTTAGAGATGGGGCGTAGTGCATTTGATATATTGGTTGGCAGGTATCGTGATTCAGAAATAAAGTATCCATGGGATTTATCCAACCTTATGTGGTTTGCACCTTTGACTTCGGCATATTTTTTGAGTGGAGAAAAGAAGTATATTGAGGCAGTTGAAAGAGACTTGACAGATTGGTTTGACAATAATCCGGCAGGTTTTGGAGTCAGCTGGTTTTGTCCGATGAACGTTGCGATGAGGGCGATAAACATAATTACTGCAATTATTTCATCGGCACCATATATGGACAAAGAGCTTGTTAAGCGTTCATTAGAGCAGCTGTTTTATCATGGTGTGATTATTATGAAGAATCTTGAGATAGAAAGAGCCGGCAAACGAAACAATCACTATATGACTAATATTGTCGGAATGTATTATCTGGGCACACTTTTTTGTGACACCGAATTTGGGCAGGACTGGTTGAGCTTTGCAGAGCTGGAGCTTGAAGCAGAGGTTGCTTATCAGTTTTTAGATGACGGGGTTGTTTTTGAAGATTCAACAAGTTATCAGCGGTTGACAACCGAGATGGTAATGCTTTGTGCTGTTCTTGCAAAGTTTAACGGCAGAGATTTTTCTGAGCATTTTTATGATAGATTGCATAAGGCGTTGAATTTTATGGCAGAGGTTATGCCGGTTCATAATAACATTCCGATTATTGGAGATAATGACAATGGTCGTATGGTTCAGTTCACCGGGTTTTCAGATCGACCGGCAACTGATCACAGGCATTTGCTTGCAGTTGGGGGAGAATTTTTTGATGATGATGTTTTGCGTCGTGTCGGCAAGGGATGCGAGGTTGAGGCAGTATGGTATTTGGGCAAATATAAACAAGATTTGAATAATTTTGAAGATATTGGTCATTGTTTTACATTTAAGAATGGTGGTTTTTATGGATATAAGTCCGACAGGAGTCATCTTCTGATTCACAATAATATTGTTAATCAATACTGTTGCGGCGGGCATGCACATGAAGATGCATTAAGTTTGACATTAAGCTATCATAATAATGACATATTAATTGATCCCGGTTGTTACCTTTATTCTGCGGACATGGATTCGCGAAACGAGTTCAGATCCGTTGAATATCATAATACAGTACAGGTCGGCAAATCGAGAATGCACTATTTTAACAGAGAAACCTTTGAAGGACTTTGGTGGGTTTATGACATGGCTAATGCTGAAACATATGAGGCAGATTTGAATGGTGGTGTCTTCAGATTTTCAGGAGGCATTGATTCTTATACAGATAGTGATGGATATAAGATTAAGAGAGATATTGAGTATAATGAAAAAGAAAGAACTCTTGATATCAAAGATTCAGCAATACCTGTCGGATCGGAACAAAAGAGAGTTCCTGTATTCAGCAGATTTTTATTTGCACCTGGAATTGAGATAAGGCGAGTTTCATATCGCAGGATTGAGCTGATTAAAGGAGAGAGGGTTCTTGCTGAGTTGGAGACAACAAAGGGAGATACCTCATTTTTAATAAAGGATTTCTGGTATGCTCCGGAATATGGCAGAAAAGTGGCTGCAAAGCAGCTGCAGATCTGTTGGGAGCCGATGGTTGATGAAAATATTGAGATTAAGATTAAGATTCGGGGTACAAGTACCCCTGCTGAGCTATAAAAGAAGGTAAAAATGAATAATATAATGAAGAAACTGATGATATTGACAATTTGTATTTTTAATATGAATTTTTTGAATGCGGAAGAGTTCAAAGGTGGAGAGATAACAAATGGAGATTTGACTGTAAAGTTTTCATCGAAAGGTATAGCTGAACAATTTTTGTTTGATGGAGTTGATTTCGGCAAACAGCATCCCGGCGGAATCTCTCTGAATGGATCAGCAACAGATCAATTTGCACCTTGGCTGCCTCAGTCCGGCAAAACAAGAGATTTAAAGATGTTGAAAGAGGAAAAGGGAGATTATACGCTTTTGACTGTTTCGGGCAGGATTGTTGATGATAAGACTAAGACAGATACATCCTATGTTGTAGAGAATAGAATATATGCAGATAAATATGTTCAGGATGTGTCATTTAAGAGTGCAGTTCAGGGTCCATGGGTTCGAGGAGCCAACTCTTATTGGGTTAATGCAGATGTGTTTGCCAAATCAAATTATAAGGCAAAGTATGACGACTGGAAAGTTACTCCACTTGTTAAGCACAACAGGAATCTTGCTTCAGGTTCGCATGCAACCGAGAGTCTGGAGCTTGTCAGCGAAAAATATCGGATTAAGTTTCTTTTTTCAGGTGTAAAAGCCAGCTTCTTTGATGATAGAAAGCCAAACAGTAACAAATTTAATTTTGAGTTTGCAGTGGCTCCTCAACCAATAGAGGGTAGTAATCCTCAGCTTTATGGCGGCAGTTTTTCTACAACAATTGAGTTTTCGAAGAACAAGAGCGGTAAATTGCCGTTGAATGAAGAGTTAGTTGATCCTTGGGAGCTGACAAAAGGTGATCTGACTGTAAAGTTTTCGCCACAAGGTGTTGCCAAGCAGATAATATTTGATGGATCAGATTTGTGCATGCAGCATCCAAATGGAATTTCTTTGAGTGGGTCTGCTGAAGACATGTGGGCTCCGTGGCTGCCGCAATACGGCAAGAGTCGAGATTTTAAAATGGAGAAAACAGAGAAGTCTGATTACATACTTTTGGAAGTATCGGGGCGAATCGTTGATGATAAAAGCAAGACAGATACATCATATGTGATAAGCAACAAAGTTTATTCAGCAAAATTTATTCAGGAGGTTTATCTCAAGAGTTCAGTTGCCGGTCCATGGCGTAGAGGGGGAAATTCAATCTGGATTGACGGAGATTATTTTGTTTACTCAAACTACAAGGTAAACGGAGGCGATTGGCAAGAGCTGCCTGTTGACAAGAAGACCAGAAATCTGGCAACGGGTAAAAATGCAGCAGAAACTTTAGAGCTTGTCAGTGAAAGATTCATGGTTAATTTCATATTCAAAGGTATGAGTGCATCCTTTTTTGATGAACGTAAGCCGGGGCGAAACAGGTTTAATTTTGAATTTAGCATCAGTCCTGAAAAGATAGCCGGAAGTAATCCGCAGCTTTATGGTGGAAATTTTTCTTCAGAGATTGAATTTGCAAAGAACAAAAGCGGCAAATTGCCGTTAAATGAAGCCGAAGTATTTGAAGATTCGGTTATAGATCTTCAGGAGAGTGATCGTCTGATTGAAAAAAGTGATTTCAGGACACGTTATACAATGGATGGCAAGTGGGATATTTTGCCGGTTGGCACCGGCAGCAGTTTTCCTGATGAAGTATTTGAATATCCTGTTAAAAGCAGTCGCTGGAAAAAGGCGGATGTGCCGGTTAAGTACGCACCAGCTTACGGTTGGGATGGTTCAGCTCATGCCGCATGGTATAGGACAGATTTTGTTGCTCCAGAAGATTTAAAATCAGAAAATGTATATTTACATCTTGATGAGGTACAATATAAGAGTATATATTATGTGAACGGTAAGAAAGCAGGAGAACATGATTATGGATATATTCCAATAGATATTGATATAAGCAGATTTGTAAAAGCCGGTGAAACTAATACACTTGAAATATTTGTTGCAGATTTTAGTGTTATTCTTGAAAAGTCAAAATATCCGGATGGACCACCTAAGACAATTTCCACTGCAAATGGCACCAGGGAGTCAATTTTTGGTTTAGCATATGGATCATACAAGGGAATTCAGCAGTCAGTATTTCTGGATGTAATACCAAAGGTTTATATTGAAGATGTTTTTGTCAAGACTTCATATCGCAAGATGGAGATTGCCAGTGAGATTACGGTTACTAACACGACAACAACTCCAAAAAATCTAACAGTAAAGACGTCCATCTTAGATGGTGATACAGTTGTTAAAGAGTTGCCGTCTGTTCAGAGCAAAGTTGCTGCAAACAGCAGTCAAACGGTTGAGCCGACAGCAAGTTGGAAAGATCCGAAACTTTGGGGCGTTAAAGAACCAAATCTTTATTTTGTCAAAACAGAGATATTGGATGGTGACAAAGTTATTGACAGCGTTACTACCCGGTTTGGATTTAGAGAGTTCTGGATAGATGGTATATCTTTTTATCTTAATGGCTATAAGATAAAGCTTAGAGAATGTGCAACTCACATGATGTATCATCCCGGACGCTTAGTACACTGGTCAAACAATCCTTGGAAGGGGCAGGAATATGAAGCTGCCAAAGCAGAAATAGAGTCTATACAGGGAGCAAATTTTAATACCACAAGAATGGTTCATCAGCCACATCCAAAGTATTTTTATGATATAACAGATGAGTTGGGACATTTAGCTATATCTCATATGCCTGCAGGTTTCTGGAAAACACATCTGATGGTAAACGATCCCAGATTGCATGAAAACACCAAGAAGATTATTGCCGGTCTGGTTAAAAAAGAGAGAAACCATCCGTCAATAATCATATGGGATGCCGAGAATGAAGGATTGCCGTATGGGGAAGGTGACGCATCGCAAACTTGGGCAAAATATTATGCAGAAAACATTGGAGCGGTCTGTAAAGAATTGAGTCCAGAGCGACCTGTTAAATACGATGGAGATGGAGATTTGCTTGGCAGGGCAGACATAATAGATATTCATGGGGGTGATGTTCCTAACAAAGCTGATATGTGTACACCTAACAGCAACTGGGAGTTCTTTAATGGACCATACGGCAGAATGTATGGTCGAGTTGGTGGTACATCCTGGCGTTGGGCAAAAGACAAGCCTGTATATTTTGGAGAAGGTTTGTATTGGATGGGCACAGATAAAGGTCCGGCCGCCAGATATATTGGAGAAAGGGTTTATGATGATATTTATCAGGAAGATCAGTGGTATAGGGGAAAAGAGCTGTATTATGATGCACGATTGGAGCACTGGAAAATCACATTGCCAATCTGGCGAATGATGGATGCAGCAGCTGGTTATTGTCCATGGTCAGTAAAAGCCGGGTTTGGTACGTATTTGACAGATACAAATGGTCCGGGAATGGTTTTGTGCAGAGAAGTCTTAAAACCGGAGCGGTTTTTCCTGAAGCAATGGTATCGAAACTTTTATGCGGGTAGTGAAGTTAATTATGATTTTGCATTTATAAATGATGACAAGATTTCACATGACTATAAAGTTAAGTGGCAGTTATTGGATGGTAATACTGTTTTAGAACAGAACACAATTGATATGAAGTTGCATCCGGCCGATGTGAAATGGGAGCAAATTTCATTTAAGATGCCAAATCAAGAGCGAAAAAGTTTAACACTTAATATTGTTATGGTTAAAAATGGCAAAGAAAATGTTCATGAAGAAGATATTATTTTAAACATCTTTCCCAGAGAAAAACTTGATTTTCCAGACAATCTTAAGATTTCTTTATTTGATCCAAATGGCAACAACAAATCATTTTTTGAAAAAGTTGGTTTAAAGTTCAATACTATCAGCAATTTAGAAGATGTTAAAGATGCTGCTCCTGATATTTTAATTATTGCAGAGAATGCATTTTCAAAAGCTCTTGTTATTTCCACTGGATTAGATGATTATGTTGAGTCAGGGGGTAAGGTGCTGGTTTTTGCTCAAAGCGAACAAAAGGCATACGGACCATTTGAAAGATTTGATGATGAGCAGATGCGCACAAGGGCATTTACCTTCAAGGCATCGCCAACCAGTCCGTTACTTGAAAATGTTTCCACAAACGATTTGATATTCTGGAATCATTCAGACTGGCAGAAAGCACATAATGTTTCGGTAAATGCCCGTACTAAATTTATTCGAGGAAATGCTCAGCCGGTTATTGAGTGTGATGATTTATGGTTTGCACCTTTACAGGAATTATATTTCGGCAAAGGACTTTACATTGAGTGTTCGCTTGATCTTTTTGAAAAGTATGAAACCGA
Source organism: uncultured Victivallales bacterium (assembly GCA_964441455.1). Classification (GTDB taxonomy): domain Bacteria; phylum Verrucomicrobiota; class Kiritimatiellia; order JAQICX01; family JAQICX01; genus JAQICX01. The sequence continues at coordinate 7,057 of CAYTUX010000290.1, forward strand.
ACCTGTTGCTGCAATCATGATACAGAACATTTTTAATCGTTTAGCAGACTTCAAATCCAAGGAGTATAAACAAGGTTATGTTCTGAGAGATAAAGAACTCACACAGTTTTTGAACAAAAAGGGTCTTGAAGTTGTTGAAACAGATAAAGTGCCTGAAGCAGGTGTGCTGCTTGTTTCAAATGACTCAAGATTGACTGATGGAGAAGTTGCAGAGTTGTTAAAGTTTGCAGAACAGGGTAATACTGTATGGTTACATTCGAGAAAGGGAGCAGACTCTGATCTGATAGGAAACTTATTAGATACAGAAATTAAAGTTGTTCCTTACTCAAGAGACTGGCGTGCAAGAGAAGTTCGACGGACGGATGAGGGCAAGATGTCTTCAACGTTATCAGGCATATTCTCAGGAGCTATCTACGAGAGAAATTCAGTTGATGATATTTGGAAGTTTTCAGATGCAGAAGGTATTGTTGAACTTGCCACGGGGGGAGCTGTTGTTGAAAAAGAGGTTGGTAAAGGTAAGATTGTTCTTGAAAGAATCTCCTGGGATACCGCCGGCAATATTAAACAGACCAAATTTAATGATTATTTTCTAAATGTACTAGCAACAAATCTAGGTATAGAAATTGATATATTCAGAAACACACCACGTGTGAATTATACACCTGAAGATTTTCACTTTGTAGATCTGAGTTCAGAGATGAACCGCGATTTTCGAGATGATGTTTCGGGAGACGGAAAGGGTGGCTGGACAGATCAGGGAGATAATGATCTGAGAGGTATGCCAACCGGTCAGCAGACTTTTCATAAGATTACATTTGATATTGTGAATCCCAAAGAGAATGACAGTAAAGCCTGTCTGGTTATGTACTCTGAGCATAGCAAAAATTGTCCAAAAGAGACTTCTGAAATATCAATAGATCAGAAAGCTAAAGCACTGTTCTTTTTACATACAGCGGCATGGTACAGCAGTGCCAGACATGAAGGCAAGGCATTGATAGATTATATTATAACATATGAAGACGGCACAAAAGAGACTGCACAGGCAATTGGCGGCAGAGATATTAAAGACTGGTGGAGTCCCGGCAATTGTGAAGAGGCACTTGGCGTATCACTGCTGCTGATGTCAGATACAGAGGTCGATGCTGTTCCGAGAAGACGTGGACTGCTGCTGCAGACTTGGGAAAATCCGCATCCGGAAAAGGTCATTAAGAGTCTGAAAATTAAATCAAGAGATTCTGGAGCAGTGCCGATTGTGATGGGAGTTTCGCTGCTGAAGTAGCTGGCGGGAACCAGCAGTTCTAAGATCTAAGTTCTAAGTTGCTTGCAGATGCACGGAATGTCCAAGGATGAAGGAAAATTCCCTGTTTAAGACGGGTATTAAAGATTTTTAGTCATGCGTCATGAGTCGTGAGTCGAGAAGTTTTTGACAGAACCGAAAATTACAAAAAGGAAAAACATGAAAATAAGATTAGTTTTAATAATGAGTTTACTAGTATCGTGTGTTACGGGGCAGAATTTGCTTCAGAATCCCGGTTTTGAGGATGATTCGGTCTGGCGGGTCTGGGGAACATGGGGAGGTTTTAGTGGTGATGATGCAAAAGTTTTAAAGAGTTATGATACTGAAGTATTTAAGACAGGTTCAAGAAGTTTGAGAACCACAGATGATCAGACAACTCATGCTGCCTATATTGTACAGTTTTTAGAGAACCTTTCTGATAAAGATTCTTATATGTTGACATTCTGGGCAAAATCAGACAAAGAACAAACAGCTAGAGTTGGTATGATAATGTCTGCTTTTATTGATGGAGTAGAGAAATATAAAGGTGCATCTATTGAAACAATATCTTTGACAAAAGAGTGGAAGAAATATAGTGTTGCCATAAAGAGTATTGTTGCAGGAAGCACAAAATTTGGAGTTATATTGGCGGCAACTAATAGTGATAAGGCATCTACCGGTACTGTTTGGTATGATGATGTATCATTAACTAAAGTTACAGAGGCTGATATTATGAACTTAGAGTTGGCGGGCTTGGGAGAACCTAAAGAAGATGGGCTCACTTTTTATGCAGATTTTGAAAATGGTGCAGATGCAGAATTTGCAATTTCCGAGGTAAAACCAATTGAGGAAAAGGGACTGAAATTTGTTGAAGGAAGATTTGGTAAGGGCGTGGAGATTAAGGGAGATGCCAAGTTGACTTATAATGGCAAGAGTATGCTTTTGGAAGAAGGCACATTATGTATGTGGGTGAAACGTTATGAACCTTGGTCTGTAAGAAAAGCATATACACTTTACATATTAAAAGGGGCAGGTCCGTGGAATTCTTCAGCGATATATGGAGGCGTTACAAGCTGGAATCAATTGAGAATGTGGATTTGGAGTGCAGACCAGAAGAATTTTACAGTTCGTACCCCAAATGGGATTCACTATAAACAAGATGAGTGGTATCATATGGCTTTTGCATATCGCGATGGGGATGTGAAAATTTATGTAAATGGAGAAGAGACCAGTTATGGTATAGCATCAGATCCAAACTGCGAAATGCCATTAGGTTTGGCAAGCACTTTAGCGGTTGGTTCAACTTATACACCAGATGCTGTATTTAATGGAGTCTTTGATGAAATAAGGTTTTATAACGAAAGAAAAAGGCCGGAAGAGATAAAGAAAATATATCAGATGGAGCCAACAAAGGCAAGTGGATTGAGAACGTCGAACATCGAACGCTCAACATCCAGTGATGAATGAAGTACCCCTCCGTCTCGCTTCGCGAGCCACCTCCCCTTATCAAGGGGAGGAGCTTTTGCGGACGAGGTTTGGTTTGCAGGAACACCGCCTGTAGCGTCGGTCGTTGACCGACGGAAATGAATGATGTTCGGCGGTCAACGCCCGGTGCTACAGTGTGAAAACTGCAGTTTGGCGGTGAGTTTATTTTTAGAAGTTTTGCGTCAAGAAGTTTTTGTAGGGGCGAGATTCATCTCGCCCTATGAGGGCAAAATTGAACAAATTTTTAAAATTGAGGAAAATAAAAAGGAAAATAAGATGAATTTTATGAGAAGAGTTGGTTTGTCAATAGCTTTGCTATTATGTTTTATGAATAAAGGTGAGGGTGATATGTTAGATATGTATAGAGCAGATTTAAAGGACAGTTATAGTCAAAAGAATCAGACCAGAGAGAAAATTTGTTTAAACGGCTTATGGAAAATATATTTGACCGATATATTTTCGCAGGCCGATTATAGCGATGAAGCATTTGGCTACACACTGGTTCCTTCATCATGGGTGCATGAAACAGATTTTCCAATATATGGCAGTGATAAGTTTAAAGCTGGTGTTTATAATGGTCAGGGAAGTTGGTCAGGTAAATCAGTAAAAGACTACTCTCTTGCCTGGTATACTAGAAAGTTTAGTGTACCTGCTGATTGGAAAAACAGAGATATTTTTCTGAAGTTTGACAGAATCACAATGAGCGGAACAATATTTCTTAACGGTAAGGAACTTGGCTCTCAAAATGAGCGAGATGACAAAAGCTATAAGATAAATGAATATTTAGTTTCAGGAGAGAACCTATTAGAAGTGCGTGTTGCTGCATTTTTAGATGAAGAAATTGAGTTGTCATTGGGAGCGGAAATGACACGTACCATAAAGGCTAAAGCAAACTTACGTGGCATTACACAAGATGTTTGGTTGTATGCATTGCCAAAAGAATTGGTTGTTGAAAATGTTTTTGTTAAGACATCGTTTAGAAACAAAGAGATAAGTGTTGATGTTACTGTTGAAAACAAAGCAGGAAAAAAAGGAGATATTGAACTTATTGCCAAGATTCTTGATGAAGAGAGTGGAAAAGAGGTTAAAGAACTTTCATTAAAGGGCAAGGTGAACGGCTCGAAAAAACAAGTTTTTACGATTTCAGAAAAGTGGGATAATCCTGTTTTGTGGGAGACTGATAATCCTCATTTGTATCAGGTTGTTGTTGAAGTTAAGGACAGTGGTCAGATTATTGACGAGACATTTCCAATTAATTTTGGATTTAAAGAGATGTGGATAGAAGGGCGAAATGTTTTGTTGAACGGCAAGCCATTTCATTTCAGGACAGTTCATATTGGCAGTCATGATGCATTTGTAAACACTGCTTTGTATAATGCAAAACAGAAGCTTGAATTATATAGGGCGGCTGGTTTTAATTCATTGCAGTTAGGTTCGGAGGGGGTATGGCGTGCCGGACATTCTGCCCAGTTTTATGATGAAATTATTGACTATGCCGACCGCAATGGTCTGCCGGTTCTACTGCCTTTGAATCCTGTAAATAGTTTAGATATAACGCAGAAAGCAATTTTAGAACCTTGGCAGGAGTCTGTTGAGAGTATCATGAAGCTTTACAGGAATCATCCTTCGGTGGCAATGTGGTCTTTGAATTTCAATTATTTAGGTTACCCCTGGGATTCCAGTCCGCATACAATGGGCAGTACATATGCTCCCGAAGATAATGTTAATTTTTTTGGAAAAAGAAAAGAGCGGGCAGCGATAAGTGAAGCTTTTGTTAGAGAGCTTGACCCGACTCGAATTGTATATCATCATGCCGGTGGTAACTATGGTGAGATGTCTACTGCCAACTTTTATATTGCATGGCCGCCATTGCAGGAACGTGAAGACTATTTTTCAAAGTGGTCTTCAGATGGAATAAAGCCATTCTTTGCTGTTGAATTGGGGCATCCATCTGTTTTGGATTTCTTGAGGGCACGAGTTGGTAACTACATGACTGTTCGCTATTCAGAAATTTTAGAGACTGAATATTCGGCACCATATCTTGGACCAGAGGCCTATCGTCTTCAGAAAGATGATTATATAAAACTTATGTCAGATGGAGCAACAGATGAGCAGACAGCCAATGCAGACAAATATAATGTAAATAATACATATTTCTGGAAGTACAGGATGACAGTTCACGAGCCGGTAAAGACATTAAGAGAGATGCTTTTTCCGGCATATATGAAGAGTTGGCGAACTTACGGACTAACAGGTTTTTCTCCCAATGGAGGAACTGTTGAGATTCAGGGCAGGGATTATCCACGAGAGGGCGGTGTTATTGGTGAATATAAGTATGAAGATTTAACAGCTCCGGGTGCCAAACCTCAAACATATTATATTCCTAGAGATATTCCTCAGACAGAGACTTCTAAAGTATATGCAAAATCTCAAAAAGATTTACTTGTTTATGTGGCAGGCAGTCAACAGAATGGTTTTTCGTCAAAAGACCATGCTTTTTATGCAGGCGAAAAAATTGACAAACAGATTGCAATCGTAAATGATCTCAGAAAAGATCAGCAACTTGAGATTGTATGGAGCTTGGTTGATAAGGATGCAAAAGTGATAAGCACCGGTGCAGTAAAAGCTGACACCAAAGTTGGGACAGCGGATCTGATGCCTGTTTCAATTGAAGCCCCTGAAGTTGATAAAAAAACAAGTTATACAATCAGGCTTGATGTCAAAGGTGCAGATACCTCTAAATTGGGATTGTATGATTTCAAACTACAGGTTTTTCCAAAACAAGAACTGAAAGTTTCTAAGAAAACAGGACTTTTTGATCCTATTGGGGATACGAAAGCGGCCTTTGACAGGATTGGATTTGCATATAAGGAAATTAAGAGTGATGGAGACCTTGATAATTTGGATGTGATTATTATTGGACGCAGCTCATTAAAAGAATCAGATGAAATATTGGAATCAATACTATCAAAAGTCAGCAATGGAGCTTATCTCATATGCATGTCACAAGAAAAGTTAGAGCAGTTTGGATTGCGGACTTTTAAACGCGGGGTTCGTCGGGCATTTATATTAGGTAATGAATTTTCAGATTCAGATTTGACAAACGAAGATTTTGCAGATTGGCGGGGAGAGTCAACAATGGTTGATCCTTATCCGGAGCAGGCAAAGACAGAAGAAGACAGGTATCCTGAAGAGCCATGGAAATGGGGGAACAAAGGTACGATATCTTCATATATAATCGAAAAGCCACATGCCGGCAACGGAAGGGCTCTATTGGAATGCGAGTTTGATCTGGGATATTCACCATTAATGGAGTTTAAGGAAGGCAAGAGTAAAATTTTCTTTTCACAGCTTGACTTAACAGATCGTTTAGGAATTGATCCTGTTGCATCAATTGTATTTGAAGAAATATTAAATAAAGCAGTTGAGGAAAGCGATCAATTAAGTGCCGTTTATGGGTATGATAATGATTCAATTAAAAAGCTTAAAGAACTTGGTGCTGTGATTTCAGACAAATTGAATGATTCAAAAGTTGCAGTGTGGTCGGGTGAAGAGCTTAGCAGCGCTCGTCAGCAGGAAATGATTGAATTTATAAAAGCGGGAGGAACTCTTATTGTGGTTGGTCAGAAGCCATTGGAAAATTTGAGCTGGCTACCGATGAAAGTTGATTTAAAGCAAGAGCTTTTCTATCGTGCGGAACCTTTAAACCAATCTGGTTTGATGCAGGGAATAAGTATTTCTGACCTGTTTATAAAAGATGAGGTCAATGAAAAAGTTGTTGCATCCATTGAAAATGGCAGAATACTTGCCAAACCAGGTATTCTGGCAGAGATGAATATTGGAGACGGAAAGGTGATTTTCTTTACGGTTGATATTGATAATTATAAAAATTCAAAAATCACACCAGAGAGAATGAACAGGATATATACCAAACTAAATCGTATTTTATCGGTTTTGATCAGTAATAGCGGAGGGAAGTTTAGAGGTTTGCAGGATAAATATGTATCGAGTAATATACTTCCGGATATTCCACTTGCCGGTCGTTGGAGATTTGAGATTGATCCGGAAAACAGGGGGCGTAGAAAAAGCTGGTACAAGAGCAGTTTTGACGACTCGAACTGGCGTATGCTTGACGTACCCGGATATTGGGAATCTCAAGGTGTTACAGATTACAATCCTGATTTTCCTGATGCCAAAAGACCATACGATGGATATGCATGGTATAGATCGGAAGTTTTCATTTCCAATAAGTATAAAACAGAAGAGTTATCTATGATGCTTGGGGCTGTTGATGATATGGATGCAACATATTTTAATGGATTCAAGATTGGTCAGACAGGAACTGAGACTCCTGAATATTATGCATTTGTTCGTGATTATAAGATTCCAGGCGATATTATTAAGTTTGGTGAAAAAAATTCAATTGCAGTAAGGGTTTATGATAATACCGGATTTGGTGGAATTGTAGGACCAAAACTATATCTGCATACTAAAAATTATGATTCATATCCATATGTTAATGAAGAGACACCATTTAATCCATATATTTTGAAGAGGTGGTAATTAAATAATGAAAGCAATTATTAAAAACATAGAGAAGCACTATAATAAACTTTGTAATGAGATTGGTGAGCGCCATTTAGGTTCAGCTGGAGAGAAGCTGGCAGCAGAATATTTAAAGTGTGAATTTGAGAAGTCTGGTTATGCTGCTTTTTTGGAATATTATGACGCACCTGGTTGGGTTTGCCATAGTTATGAGATTGTATATACAAACAGCAATGAAAAGTTACATGGGTACCCATGTTTTTATTCAAATTCCTGCAATGTGCAAGGTGTTCCAATTATCATAGATCGCTGGCAGGAGCAGAACATTGATTCTTTAGATTTAAAGGGTAAAATTTGTTTTGTAACTCTTCCCACAGAAGTTGGCGCTAATGTTATGGGGCGTAATGAATTTGCTGAACTACTGGATTCAAAAGGTGTGACTCTTGCAATTTTTATAAGCAACTATAGCGAAACATACAACAGCAAGATTATCAGGACACCTCATTTAAAACAGATGGCGGTGATTTGTGTTTCCGGTAAGGAAGCTCTGAAACTTGGAAAAAATCCAAATATGGAAATTTCTGTGATAATTGATGTTGAGAAGACGGACTGCAAGAGTCCGAATGTGGTTGGGAAATTGGCGAATGGTCAAAAGAAGATTGTTGTAGGATGTCACTATGATACTGCACCCGACTCGCCAGGGGCAGGTGATAATGCATCTGGAACTGTTGCTGTCTTGGAAATTGCACGACTTCTGAAGGATAAAATAAAAAATTATTCAATAGATTTTGTAAGTTTCAGTGGTGAAGAATATGGGGGCATGGATGGTTATCCGATTGGTTCATATATGTATGTTGAGCAGCACAAAGCGGAGCTTGAAAATATAGAATATATGATTAATATGGACGATGTCGGTTTTGCTTTGGGCAATGTAATTGCGTATACAAATGATAATGGTGATTTTAAGAAATGTCTTTTAGAACACTTTGATGAAAAACAGATACTTGTGGATTCTGAAAACTACAAAAAGACCAGTGATGATTATATTTTTCATGTAAATGGAATTAAGATTGCATTTCTTATTGGAACTTCAAATCAGTATCTGCCGATTCATTCGCCGGAGGACACGGTTGACAAGATGTCATTTGAGAAGACGGCACAAGTTGCGCAGACTGTCGCAGAATTAATTCTAAAACTGGATACAAGGAAAAAAGATTGTTCGCAGAATGATCAATAGCAGAATGATTTCAGGAAGAAAGAAGTTTTTAACCGCAAAGGACTTAGGGCGGCATAGCCGCAACCAAAAGAAGTTATCCGCAGATGACGCAGATAATATTAATAGGAACCACGGAATACACTGAAAACACGGAGAAAAGAATAGCCACAAAAAGGCACAAAAAACATAGGGCGGCATAGCCGCAACCAAAAGAATTTCTCGCGCAGAGTCGCAGAGGACGCAGAGAAAAAGGGAAAATCACCCCTCCCACGCTCGCACGCGAGGTGACCTCCCCTTGGCAAGGGGAG
>CAYTUX010000291.1:0-7967 GCA_964441455.1 uncultured Victivallales bacterium
TTCCCTACAACAAGCCTACAATTAGTGTATCACCCTCACGAATAGAGGCAATTCATGAAAAGGGGACACTTGGACTTCCACTAAGTCAAGAGTTCTGAATTTCATGACCTTAAATAAAAGGTTGTCCAATTTAAAAGCGATTATATAATAATCATCGGTGCTGTCAAGCATCGATTTTTTCATGGAAACTTTTTCTAAAAGTTTTCCGGTAACGGGTGCTTCAGACGTGGCTCCCAGCGGTCGCCTAAAAGCAATTGTTGGCTTTCATTCCGAGTTAGTCACAACCAGATCGCAGAGCGGGACGGATGAAACTGTCTAGTCCTGTGATAGTTTTACACTTTTTGAAAGGAAAAGGACTAGACATGGTAGATAAATATGTTTATAGTGAGTCATTCAAACAGCATGTAGTAAGTGAGTTTGAAACAGGTAAATTTGCAAGTTTTAATGAAGCAAGAAAAGCCTATGGTATTGGTGGCGGATCTACTATTGCCAGATGGGTTAAAGAATATGATAAACCACCCCTATGAGCGGAGTTGTTAAAAGGTGTTTTCTAACTTCAGATATCTTGTTCTATGACCATCTAACTGCATAACTAACTATCACTCAAAATTCTCTCTTGCAAATTGTTTATCTTTAGCTTTTTGTTGTACTATTGAGGATCTTCTAATCTTAAGAACTTTGTAGTAAAAAACAATTGCTATCATTGGTATATAAAAGAGAAACTCACAATTATGCAGATGAACATTTTCAACCTTACCATATCTAAATTCACTTGCTGCATAGATAATATATTCAAGAAGTTTAACAACTAAAATACTAATTCCATTAAATATATATGGCAGATAACTCAATATGCAAGCAGAAGAGAGTGTCAATAAACCAAGAAGGATCAGACAGAATGTCAATGGCACAACAAATACATTGACAACTGGTGCAATAAAAACAGCTCTGTTGAAAAAATGTATTGTCAGAGGCATGCTGACGAACCAGGCAACCAATGAAACTACGAAAATAACTGCAACAAAAGATACAACTTTCTCTTTAAAACTTTTATCGTCATGTGGCGGGGGAATAAAGTCATTATCATCAATCTTCTTTTCCGTTGTTATAATCTCATAAATGGGAGGAAAAAGCAGTATCAATCCCAAAACAGTAGCAAATGAAAAAATGAAACCAAGATCAAAAAGTTCAATTGGATTTACAACCAGAATAATAAAAGCAGAAATTGCAACGGTTGAAAGTATATTGCTCTTTCTGTTTATAGCATATGAAAGATAGTATATTAGAAGCATAAGGCATGCCCTAATTGCACTTGGTCTGGCACCTGTATAAAGCGTATAAGTAACCATAATTGGAGCTAAAATATAAAACCAGTGATAGCGTGGAAAACCAAAAAGTTTTAGAACCATTATAATAATACCTGCAACAATACCGGCATGAAGACCGGAAACAGCTATTATATGAATTGTGCCGGTGCTGATAAGCCCTTCTTTAAACTTTGAACTCAAAAAAACTCTTCTACCAATAATAATAGATTTTAATACACCTGAAACATCAGAAAAATTTCCCAAACCTAAATCAAAAATGGGCAGCGTTTCCTGTCGCAAGCGAAAACAGAATGACTTATATTTGTGAAATGGCATAAGCAATCCCGAAGAAAGCACACTATTTTCAAGTATTTCACTTTTCCATGATCTGGCAGAAACTTTTAAAATATATTTATCCACTCCCTGACTTTCGAACTTAGTATTACAATACAATCCGCCAAGTTTAATACGATCCCCATAAAAGGGCATATTATCACGATCATAAGCTCCGGTTAACCACACAACATTAATCTTCCCTGAAATATTAACCTCTCCACTTTCTAGAGTGGCACTTTCAACCTTAAACGGAAAAGTCTGTTTTACGACCTGATTTGATTCATTAATCTTGTTCCAGACAGAATCGCCAATAACAACACCTGTTATGCCAATTACCTTTTTATTATCAAACAGATGTACAAGTTCTTTTTTACATAAAATCTTTTGAGTATAGTGCACAAATAAAAAGTTGCCAAAAAACGAAAATAGAATCGCGGTAAAAAGAACAACTATAAAACTTTTCTTATGAATATTAAAAACAACACACAGGTAAAAAAGAATAAGTGGAATTATAAACCATGCATACACTCCCGGTAAAAAATCATAACCAAAATGACCAAGATAGATACCCGTAATCACACATACAACCAGAAAAATAAAAAGATGATTAAAGACCTCTTTTAAACAAAACAAAAGCAAATCTCTGATCCTACATATTACAGAGTCAAAATTTTTGTTCTGCTTCATTTGAAAATCCTATTTGTTTCAATTAGAGAGTAGATACTTGATAGTATATAGTACACAGTAAAGAAAATGTAAAACTATCACAGGACTAGACATTCACTATCTTTTTCCGTTTACAGTTTTTTACTCCACAGTCACGCTTTTTGCAAGGTTTCTTGGTTGGTCAATTTCGCAACCTCTAATATCAGCAATATGGTAAGCAAGCAGCTGTAAAGCAATTCCTACAGTTATCGGAGCAATAACAGCTGGTGTTTCAGGAACCCTGATAATATGATCAGCCAGACCGTCAACGCAAGAGTCATCACCGGTAACAACAGCAATAACAGGTGAGTTTCTAGCCTTGCACTCTTCAATATTCCCAATAGTTTTATCTTTACCCGGGACATCATTGGCAAGAGCAACAACAGGAACTCGCTCTTCTAATAAGGCAATTGGCCCATGTTTAAGTTCAGCAGCATGGTATCCTTCCGCATGTATATAGCTGATCTCTTTAAGTTTCAAAGCTCCTTCCAAAGCTACCGGATACATATATCCACGACCAATAAAGAAAATGTCTTCAATATCTGCATAAACCTTGGCAATCTCTTTTATCTGATCGTCAAGTTTCAAAGTCTCTTCTGCATATTTTGGTATGTTTGCTATAGCTGCACATAAAGCCAGCCCGGCATCTCTTGATAATCTGCGACCACGTCCAAATTTCAGAGCCATCATAAGAAGAACTGCAACCTGACAGGTAAATGCTTTTGTTGAGGCAACCCCTATTTCCGGTCCGGCATGAAGATAAACTCCACGACCTGTTTCTCTGGCAATAGTTGAGCCAACAACATTGCAAAGTCCACCAATAAGAGCACCCTTCTGTTTTGCCTCACGTATGGCTGCAATTGTGTCGGCTGTCTCACCTGACTGACTGATTGCAAGAACCATATCTTTGGAACCAATGATAGGATTGCGATAACGAAATTCAGCAGCCTGCTCAACATCTGTTATCATGTCCGCAAGCTCTTCAAAATAATATTCACCAACAAGACCTGCATTCATGGATGTTCCGCAGGCAACCATAATAAATCTTCGTAGTTCTGCCATTTCTCTTGGAGACATTGCCAGTCCTGATAATATTGCTGTAGCCTTATCTCTGTCAAGACGACCGCCAATTGCGTTTCTGAGTGCATCGGGTTGCTCAAAAATCTCTTTATGCATAAAATGTTTATGGTCGCCTTTTTCTGCAGCATCTGCATCAAACTCTAAGGTTGAAATCTCGCGTGATATTGGGGAGTTTTCTAATGTTCTAATCTCTATATTATCAGCAGTAAGAAGTGCTACATCGCCATCATCAAGATATATAACATTTTTTGTATGGCTGACAATTGCAGCGGCATCACTTGCCACAAATGTTTCATGTTCACCAATCCCGAGAACAATAGGACTGCCTTTTCGAGCAACAACAAGTTCTTCCGGCTTGTCTCTTGCCAAAACTGCAATTCCAAATGTGCCCGCAACTCTTTTAAGAGCATTACAAACAGCATCAAGCAGATCTCCTTCATAATATTCACCTACAAGGTGAGCAAGAACTTCTGTGTCAGTTTCTGATTCAAATTTATGTCCGGCATCTATCATTGGCTTTTTCAATTCACGACAATTTTCAATGATGCCATTATGAACTAAAACAATTTTGCAATCATTATCCATATGAGGATGAGCATTTGGTTCTGAAGGTTCACCATGTGTTGCCCAGCGTGTATGAGAAATTCCAATAGTTGATTTGGTCTGCAGATTCTCAGACCATGTTGTCTCAATTCTCTCCGCCAAATTATTGACTTTTCCTTTGGTCTTGGCAATTTTTATTTCATTATCAACCAAAACTGCAATACCTGCAGAATCATAACCGCGATATTCAAGTCTTCTTAAACCGTTTATTAAAATTTCAGGAGCCCCTCTATATCCAACATAACCTACTATTCCGCACATATTAAAACCTTTCTAAATAGAATTTTCTAAATACCACCTCTAAATCTATTTTTTCTTTTTCCTAAAAATTTTTTCAAGCTCTTTTTCATGTTTCTTTGCAACATTATATCCATGTTGAAAAAAATCATCAAACTTATCAAAATCACCAAGCCCGGCCGAACCTGAAGCATCCATAAACAGATCTACATATTTTTTATTTTCATGTAGTCTTCTTATAGAATTAACCCATATAACTCTTGAAATAACATCAAATGCATTCTTAAATTCTAACGTACCATAATCATCCATCACATCTACAGCAATTATACTGTCCGCACCATGATCTTTAGCAATTTTTAAAGGCAGATTATCCATAACCCCGCCATCAACCAGAATCATGTCGTCCTTCTTAATCGGAAGGAATATTCCTGGAACAGACATCGAAGCACGAATTGCTTCCGCAAGATTTCCCTTTTCAAACACATGCTCCTTTGAGCTTGTCAAATCTACTGCATTGCAATAAAACTCAATATCCAAATCTTCTATATTCTTGTCATCAGTCAGATCTACAAACAACTCCTGAAATCTCCCGGGTTTATCAATTCCCAAAGAATTACTCATTCTGAAAAATGCTTCCGGTCCCATAAGAAACTTTGACAGAGAGAATTCAAACATAGAAACTATACGCAAATTTATATAGTTCTTTAAGGTAAATTGCTCTTTATAAAAATTTTTTAATTCATCAATTGACTTCCCTGAAGCCCAAAGCCCTCCAACAATCGCCCCCATTGAGGTTCCGATAATCATATCAGGCTTATAATCCTTCTCCTCAAAAAACTTTAAAACGCCTGCATGGGCGATGCCTTTGGCACCGCCTCCTGCAAGCACTAAAGATATCTTATTTTGTTTCTTCCACATTTTCTATGATTGCCTTAGACTTCAAATCTTCAACATATTCGCCAATTAACTGACCGCGTTTGGCATGTCTTAACATATCTTTGATCTGAGGTTCTACTTCTGCAAATTCTTTGCTTGAAGCTTCTGTCTCACCTGTTTTCAATATAATATGATAACCAAACTGTGTTTCAATAATATCACTTAAGGCACCAACTTCCATCGAGAAAACAGCTGCATCAAATTCAGGAACCATCATTCCTCTACCGAAACTGCCTAGACTTCCCCCGCCCTGCTTGCCGCTTGGACATTCAGAATGCTCTTCAGCTAACTTTGAAAAATCAGCACCTTCTTCAACCTGCTTCTTCAAATCTTCAATTTTTGCTTTTGCATCAGCTTTTGCAGCTTCATCATCACCCGCAGGCTTAACTAAAATATGCTGTGCCTCAGCCTGTTCCGGAGCATCAAACTGAGCTTTGTTGGCTTCATAATACTCTTTAACCTCTTCTGATGTCGGCTCTTGAGCTTCTGAAGAAATCTGCTCAACAAGCTTATCAACTTTTTTGCCTTCAAAAATTGTCTTCTTAATCTCCTCCACATTCATATTCTGCTCTTCAACAATTTTGTTAAAAGCCTCTTCTCCACCGGCCTGTGTCTTCATTTTAGCCAACTCTGCATCAATTTCATCGCCTGAAACTTCAAAATCCATTTTATTGGCTTGGTTCAGAAGCAACTTAGCACCAATGGCTTGTTCAACAGCTCTCTGTTTTAACTGAGGCATACTTTGTTTAATCTGCTCTTCACCCATATGTTGTGAATAAAATCTTATCAACCTTGACAGTTCATAATTAATTGCATCTTCGGGTATTTCCTGTCCATCTACTTTTATCATTGTTTTCCTTATCTTTTTTTTATTTAAAAAAGGCGAAATAGATCTCGCCACTACATTAACATTCGTTATTCTAAAGGGCATACACATAAGTAAACCCCTACAAATTTCACAATTTGTCATTTGCCGGGTATGCTCAGAATCATTAACCTCACCCCATTGACTATTATTTCGGCATTTTTTTAACTCTAAAACCATTTGTCTTACGAAGCTCAGCAGCACCATCAGCACGACCTGTTGCTTCAAGACGAGGCAGATACCCTTTAAGATGCTTCGGCATAGCATGTTCGGGATGCTGGTTCAAAACAATATCCATTGGATCTTCGTCGCCGTAACCATCAGGATTTGTTGCCTTCATCTTGGCTGTCCAATCTGCAAGATACCTTGCTCCCTGTTTAACAACTTCCGGATTTTCTTCAGAAATCTCATTAAGCTCATGGGGATCATCTTTCAGATTATAAAGCATCTCATCTTTATAGTAAGGATGATATCCATCATGAAAAGTTCGGATATACATCCAATCATCCCAACGCACACCACGCTGACAGACATGAGCACCCTGACTGATCACAATAAAATCATGTCCACAATCTGTACCTTCTACAATTGCTTTGCTATAACTTTCACCATCCCAAAATGTTTTGCATCCCCAACTAGGAACATCAGCACCTAATAGAGATGCCAATGTAGGAGCTAAATCCAGATTATAATGCAGACCATCATCAACATGACCGACTTTACAATCAGGCCACTTGATAATCATTGGAATGCGACAAGTAATTTGATCGGCTGTACCATGCTCGGCATAAATACCCATCTCACCCTGATTCTCACCATGATCAGCACTTATAATAATTGCCATATCATCTATCGGCACACCAGTTTTTTCAAATGCTTCAAACAGCTGCCCAATGTGTCCATCCATATAATTTATACCACAGTCATAACCATCAATGTGACGTTTCATATCTTCCATGTTGTTGATCTGACCAACATGTCTAGGAAAGTATGGATTAGGCTTTCCATCATACATGTCTATATCCTGAATTGTATGAGGACCGGCAAGTTTTTTATGTTCTTCAATTAATTCCTGAGTATACCAATCTTCAATCGGTTCATTCTCAAATGGATTTCCAAACTCAACAGGAGCTCTAAATGGTGTATGAGGATCCCAATAGTTTACATGCAGATACCAGTTGTCCTTTGAAGCATTTCTTTCAATCCAGTCAATAACCGTTGGTGTTACATCTTTTGCTGACTCCATGCCACCTTTGCCTGTATCATAAATTTCTCTAAAACCTGCATAATAGTTATATATAGAATGACGCTCAGCAAACCCTCCAATATATGTTGTGTAAAAACCCTGCTTTTTCAGGAATGTTGGCAATGATGTCTGAGACTGCACGGAAGCAAATCTTCTGTTCTCATTTTCGAGTCTGTAGTCAGCTGCCGTACCACCATGACCAATAACGCCTGTATGAAAACCAAAACGTCCGCTCATCATTGCTGTTCTTGAAGGCAGACACGGTGCGTCTGAACAGTAGTAGTTATTAAATCTGACACCAAGTTCTGCAATTTTGTCAATGTTAGGTGATGTGTTTCTCAGGTATCCGTAACATCCCAGATGATCGGGTCTTGTTGTATCCATATCTATATATAATATCCTCATTGTTATTCCTTTACATTATTATTAATAAAATCAAACTAATATTATGAACCAAATACAACCATTAGTCAATACGTTTCCTCCAAACAGGGTCTAAATCCTTAATTTTTCGGTTGGACATCCTTTTTGGCGGGGTCACGGACCCCGACCCTACAGTTTAGGATGCTGCAATCAAAGCTAAATGGTTTATTGCAAATGTTTTCTGTAGGGTCGGGGTGCTTCACCCCGCCTTTAAAATATAATTTTC
>CAYTUX010000292.1:0-10201 GCA_964441455.1 uncultured Victivallales bacterium
TTTGAACAGAGTGTGAACGACATGATGGATAAGTAAAAAAATATTAAACTTGCAGGTACAGGTTAGATGCCCCGCACCGGACAAATGCCCTTATTTTTATACACCAGCAAACATATGTCTTCTTCATTCTTTTTTTCTGAAAGCTATTGACAAAGGAATACCAAAGAGAGTAAAATGCGTATATTAGATAGGGCGTTGCCCTGGGCTGTTATATTTTGAGCTTTCAGCCCGTTCGGACGCCGGGGAGACGGCGTCCCTCCCAATTACGGGCTGTCAGCCCGCTCAATTGCAAAGCACTCGTGGCGTAGCCTAAGAGAGGCTTCAGCCCTAAAAAATAAATTAATAGGCTGGAGCAATGAAGTAGCAATTGTTTTATTCATAATTCGATGTTGGACGGCTAACTTGTTAGTCCCGCAAAGCGGGATTCGACGTTCTTAATCCATTTTCATTTTTTTCTGCGTCTCTGCGCTAAAAATTCTTTTGGTTGCGGCTGTGCCGCCCTGAGTCCTCTGTGTTCTCTAGCGTAGCGGGTGGTTAAAAAAAACTTCTCTTTTTTCTTATTCGAGTCGCTAAGATTGTCCACCCTAGTACTAATTTATTGTTTTTTTTCAAAACGATTTTCTGTACCTTTAATAAGACGTTGAATATTTTTTTTGTGTCTTAATATAATTAATAGACAGAAAAGATTTAAAACAATTGGTATATATACATCAAAACGTGTTCCGAGACGCATTATGTCCATAAAAAATGCCACCCAAGTTGCAACTGCAAGAACAATTGCCGCCATTATTGAGGCTAATGAAACAAATCTGAAAAGAAGCATAACAATAATCCAGACTATAAATGCAACTAATGAAGGCAGTGGAGCAAGACCAATCATAGCCCCTGCCGAGGTTGCCACACCCTTCCCGCCTTTAAACTTTAGGTAAATCGGCCAGCAGTGACCTATAATAGCTGCAAATCCACATGACAACTGGATGGGTACGTAATACTCTTTCATTCCAAAAAAAACAAGAACCATTGGTATTACCATTGCAGGAATAAATCCTTTTAATATATCTAAAATAGAAGTAAGTATTCCCCAACTTTTACCGACAACCCTAAACACATTGGTTGCTCCAATATTGCCACTGCCGTGTTCATATATGTTGAAACCACGTTTTTTTGCAATCAGAAAACCAAAAGGTACTGCCCCAAGAAGGTAAGAACCTATTAATGCCAATGAAAAAAGAACAACCTGAAATGTAGTCATAGTTAACCTTAGTTATTTTTATTTGTTAATATAATCGACTGATTGTCAGCCAAAACGTGCTTCATACTCTTCAATGTTAAAAAACTCATCAAGATCCTCCGGATGATCAGGACTTAAACGCAATATCCAGCCTTGCTCAAAAGGATCTTCATTTATCAATTCCGGAAAAACCAATAGATCTGTGTTGATTTCTGTAACCGTACAAATCAGTGGTGCAAGACACTCTATTGTTAAATCCTGTGATTCAATCACGCACATTCCTTCATCTAAACAATAATGATGCTCACTGTCCGGCTCCGGTAGTTCAACTGAAAGAATATTTGGCATTTTTATTAAACCATAATCTGTCTTACCAAAAAGCAATGTTCCATCTTTTTGCGGCAAAAGCCAATCATGATCTAATGTAAACCTAATATTTTCATCTAAATCCATTATTAAATTTTCTTTTAACACTATATTTCTCTCGCTAATTACTGTTTTATAAAATTTATACCAAAACAGAGAACCCTTCTCTGTTTTGCGAATGTACTTTTTACAGTTTTTTGAGAAATCGTCAACCTTTTTTTTTGTTTTTTTCAGTTTTTTTTTATAAAACAGCTGTTTTGGACGATTTTAAGACAATATTACTACAAACAAGATGAATATTACAAAAATATAGTCTTAAAAAATAAAAGATTATTTCGGCTGTAATGCTTGAAAAAAACAAAGTTTTGTTAATACTCACATTGCAATATATTTTTCAGACTTAATTATTATCTACTTCTGCTTTAAAGAATCTCCATGGTTGATTTGTAGGTATTATCATTGAACCATTTAAAACATCATTGGAAATTGTCACAAATGGAATTGTTATGTTTGTTGTTGCTTTAACTGAATATTTTCTAAGTTCATCGTCAAATGGTGACCAGCTAACAATATTTGAATTAATTGTTGTTCTAAAAACTGAATCTTTATTAGTTGGAACTGTTAAAGCAACATATTCCTGCCATGAAACCAAGCCGTCGCCATCTGTATCCATATAGGCTAAATCATTATAGTTTGTGGCATCAGGATAGTATTCTGCCAACCAAAGCTCTGACATTCCATTTGTTATTATAATTTCAGTAAATAGTGCAATAATAAAACCATCAGATGAAATATCTGTCCACTCAAAGATTGGCGAGGAACCTAAAACATCAATGTTATTCGTTTTAAAAAGATTCAACTCATAGTGACTGTCCGGCATTGCCTCAAATGAAACATTTGCTCCTTTAGACACGTCAATGACTCCTGATGGCACAATCACACCATATGCACCATTAGAGGCAGTAATAGTAAACCAGGGCATCTCATAAGCACCCATGTCAACAACGTCGTGGGCAATACGTGCATTACCTGCCAAATCCACACTGTCAACAACATATCGATTTGAACCGGTATCAATACATGGAGAAGAAGGTAATAACTCTAAAGAATCATTGAATAAAGGATCTGCAGATATATTACCTTGATCAAGAGCCACACTACCAACGCCAATGTTTGAGTAAAATGCTGTGCCACCGATAAAATCACCTCCAATGTTGCCATATACAATAGTGTTTTCAACAGATCCTCCGTATATTCCACCACATGAACCAATGACCGATAGGTTTTCTGTAATAGTACTATTTTTAAATTTTGTGATGGTGGTTGTGAAAGGGTTCTGATAGAAAGCACCACCATGATTATCTGAACTATTCCCACTTATTACACAATTTTCTATCTCCGATGAGTAACTGTCCCCAAAGATTGCACCTCCATATGCAGCGGTATTGTTTAATAACATAGATTGTTTTATATTGGAATCAGATGCAGCTCCACCAAAGGTCGCCATATTTCCATCTAATATACTATTGGCAACAATGGATTTTGAAACAGCTCCTCCATACTCAGCATAACAGAAGTATATAAATACATTTGTTTCTAAACTGGCATACCCTGCCCCGCCACCAAACATAGCGTAACACCCTATTATATCTGAATCTTTTATTGTTCCACCAAATACGGCTCCACCAATATATCCGGAATTACAAAACATGATTTCCAAATTTTTCATAACTGCATCATAACTTTGAGCCCAAACACCTCCTCCATTATTTTCAATGAAAAGGTTAATACCGTTCTTTGTTTGACCATTTATAAGAGAGAAGTTTTGTAAAACAGTCCCATCAAGCATCAATACTGGTCTAAACAGAGACCCTCCATTAATGATAGGTACTCCATTTCCTGTCAGATCCTTACCTCTAAGCACAATGTTTTTATTTAAAACAGCAACATTAGTAACAGAAGCTGTAGGATCATTCAAAACACGGCTTGCAGTAGATGCAGTATAAACACCATTTCCAACTAGAACCAGCGACCATTCTGTTGCAACATCTAAAGCCTCCTGAATCGTTTTGGAGGCATCTGTCCAACTTGAGAAACCATTTTGTTCATTTCCAAGAGGACTTACATAAATATATTCAGAATAGTATGCAAAGAAATTGGTTAAAGTAAACTCACCTGCTGTTGCATAATAGACAACATCAAGTAGATTGGTTGAGTTAATTTCATCAAACAGAAATTCAATAGTGTTTAACTCATTGTCAACTTGAACATCCTCAACCTGAACACCGCCAATAAAGGCATTGGTAACATCGCCAACAGCAACTCTATTTGTAAGTACAAGATGGTCACCAAATCGATCTCGCCAACGATGGTATCCGGTTGTGATATCTTCTGCGGAAATACCACTGCCTGTAATATTAATGCCGATATTAGTAATATTCATTGATTCACAAGCCAACATTAGCTCTGATTCATAATAATCTTCAATAGCCGGATCAAATAAGATTGAAATCTCATGTCGTTCACCGGGCAGAATAGTGACAGGAAGATTATCAATATCTGACTCATATAAGAAAGAATTCATATTAAGATTATATATCATATTATACCATAAGTCTTTTATCCCCGATATATCATCAAAAGCGGAATCAACGAATCCCTTGTAAACAGAGTTTTCCATATATAACAGTGAATAATCTTTATCAACAGAATATTCTGCAATAGGAATCGCAAATTCAGAATCACTTATTTTTGCTGCACATCCATAATAGTTGAAATAAGGAAATGAATAAGATATTGGGTTTGTAACTTCCTTTGGCTGGTCAAAGAACATACTTCCTGAACCAATACCAATAATATTAACAGGCTCATCAATCATTCCGTTACTCGCTACTTCTGCACCAAGTCTGCTCCACAAGCTGTTGCCCCAGTAACTTGCACACCACGAACCTGCAATCAGAGGTTTGCCGCTATCAGCATATTCTATAAGTGCATCCTCCAAATCTGTAATTTTTGTGTAGTTGGGCATAAAATAGTACTCAGATGACAAAACAACCATATCCCAATTTTGTGCTGTTAATGAATTATAAAATGCATCTATCTCTCCGTTGCCATAAACGGTTACTGATGCTCCCATATCTTCTAAAACTAAATAAGGAAAAGAAGCTTGTTTGTGATGCATATAGTCATCTGCATATACAAGAACAGTCTTGTTTGTCATATCGAATGTGCTGTCAATCGGCAGATATTTTTTGTTCAATCTGATATTTTGAATTTTTACAGAATATTGCGGGTCTATATTTTCAACAAATATACTTTCACTTCTTGGTATGCCAATCTGCTGACTGCCAAAAGCCATTGTATTATTATCAAAAGAAGATACACTAGATGTTATTTCTATATTTCCCACTCCCGGCAACATTTCAAATTGTACGGGCACAACATTTGAATAGCCGCTATCAAAATTGTTAAATTGAAGATAATTTATGTGTTTCCCAAGACTAAAAGAGTTAACCTGATTGTCGACTGTTGCTGTTAAAACAATTGAATCTCCTGCACCAAGAACACCAAATGCCGGCAGTATAGATATCCAGTTGTCTGAAGCTGAAGCTGTCCAGTTCAAAGCCTGATCAGATGTGTTATGCAAAACAAACTGATAATCATAGATATCTAAACTGATATTTTCACGTGCACTCATTGAGTATCCAACTTCCGGAGATACAGTAAGTGCATCATATATATACTCTGGATAGATCAACATATCACTCTCAATAAAACCACTTGGAATACCATTTCCGTCGGATAGCCCGCAAATAAAAGTTTGAGAAATGGTTACATTTAAGTAGGTTAAACGGATTTTTCCATCAAAGAAAAACTCAACCTGAAAACTGTTGTAGTTATCTGTATTAAACTCAGGAACATCAATATATGTCACCACAAGCCTATCCGCAAACTCATCACATGTTACTGTGCCATGCTGAGGTGATAAATCTGCAAACATCGGTGCAACAGATTTTAAGGCAAAATGATTCGCCAATGTTGCATTGTACTCTCCACTGCCTTCAATAAATGATATTCTACCATTACCGTTAATAAAAATATTTGTGTAACTCGTTCCATAAAAATTTATGCCTCCGGAATGATTAACAACAATCTCCTCTATTCCATCATCTGTAAGCAATATTTTATTCTCTTCGTCAGGTACCACATAGAACTGTTCAACGTCTGTATTACAATAGGCTATGTAATAGTTTGTGTTGCCTTCTGATGGTACAAACATAAATGATGTGTTTGAAAGAACATCTCCCTCTGTCATAGTCTGTGTAAAAAAGTCTTTTGCATTGCGAATATAAAATTTTCGTTCTTTTACAACCGATGAGGTCTTATTGGAAAAAACAACGTCTTCTGTATAGATATTGTCACCATATTGAAGAACAATTGCACTGACATTAACATCAACTTGTTGACTTTCATATGGCTCTATTAATTCATTTGTAACACTCATATCAATATAACTGGTCTCGGGAAAACTCTTCCAGTCCAATGGCTGATTAATTCTGTTTGTTATGGTAAGAGTATATATATCCGGTTCATATGAAGTTGAAGAAATCCTGCTGAATAAAACATTTTTTCGATCCGGTATAATCTTCATCGGATCTTCATATGACATGGAAATCTCATATATATGTGCAATTGGATTGTTTGAATATCCAAATTGAATTTCGCCGGTATAAACATCTCCAACATTTAATCCGCCAACCGAATCATCGGCCGAAAAGAATATGTTAGTGGTTGCTCCGGCATCCAAAACACCGGAATCTGCCCCTGAAACAGATAGCCAGTCATTGGAACTTGAAACTGATACAGTCCATTCTAAAGCTTCATCTCCACTGTTAAACATCTGATACATGTGTGTGGCCGGATATATATCCCCACCCTTAACAGCAATAAAAACTGCTTCATCCGGTGGACTTATACTCATATTGTAGTTGAGTGCAGGATATGAAGAAAAATCAGATTCCATAAACTCTGCCGGCACCCCTTGACCATCAGATAAACCTGCAATGAATATTCTTGTTATATCAAGTGCTCCATATGTAATGCGAATATTTCCATCAAAAAAACATTCATACTGAAAACTGCTGACTGTTGTCTCGTTATATCCTGGAACATCTATAAACGTCACAACAGCTTTGTCACTCTTTTTCTCAACATATGTCTTGCCATTTTGAGGAGATAAATCTGCAAACATTGCTGATATGGCAGGAATATTAAAGTAGTTCTGCAAAGATATTATATATTGAGTCGACCCCTGTCCAAAAGTTATCCTGCCATTTGCTGAAATATATAATGAACTATAACTGCTGTCAAAAAACGGAAAAGTTTTTCCTGAATCAAAAACACATTGATACACGCCGTCATCACTAAGAGTTATTCTGGCTGCATCAGTAATATCCTCAAAAAAATCATCAGCCTGATTTAGATGAGGAATATAATTTGTGCCATCTTTTTCAAAAACTATTGACTGATAACTCAGGTCATTAACCCCGCCTGCAAACTCTTCTGTATAATAATCTTTTGCTCTAACTTCAAAATTAAGAACTCTATTAACAGATCTTGAGGCAGTTAAGTTAGTGAAGGATAAAATATCATTGTAAATTCCCGGCTCATATGGTTGCGGCTGGACTGATACCGCAACATCTTGCGTTGAATGCCCACCCAAAATACCGCTTTCAGGAAACATATTAAAAATATTGCTCAAAGAATTAGCTTCCCAATCCAGCGAACCGGAACCTGTATTAATTAGAGAATAAGTAAAGGTCTGCGGAAATATGTTGTCGCCGCCATTAAAAGAGATAAAGTTTGCAGGAACAGAAGGTGTAACTGAAAATTCTCCTGCCTCCTTTAAATTCAGATCAGCATTGTATGCTACCAAAGCAAAGTCCTGATCAAGCAAGGTACCATTTTCAGGAACACCGTCACCTGCTATGTTTACAGAAAGAACTTTTATTTCAACACTACCGCTTAGTCCCGCCGGAAGAAATACACTTTCAACATTGTTCATCCTATCGCCATTTCCGCCGATAACAGATTCATTTTTGACAAAAACATTTCCGTAATATGGAACATTATCTACAAGAACAATTAAATCAAGATCATTAACATAAGCTGCTCCTGTCGTAGATCCAGGAGCATCTGTCCAGGCTAATGTAACTCTAAACATTTTCTGTGTATCCACAATTTCACCGACAAAACTAAACTCTGTGCCTGATTCAGTAAACAGCAGCTCGGAAGCCTGATCCACAAAGAATCGTGGGGAATCGTCCAACATTGTCTCAAGACTTGTCGCACCCATGCCTTGGCTGTTTGAAGGCAAATCATCATTTCCATATGCGCCTTTTAAATATCTGGCTGAATTCATAATCCATGCTTTATTCATTGCCGGACTTGGAGGGGCATCTCCATTATTAATAAACCACTGCCTCAAAAGTGCTGATGCTGCTGATACCGCAGGACATGAATGACTTGTGCCCGAAGATTCGGCATACTTTGTCTGACCAAGAGGATTATATTTGTCACTGACTCCATCTCCAATATATCCGGCATACTGAGAAGCTGCTCCATGAATATGACTTGCCGGAGCTACAATATCCGGCTTAATTCTGCCATCTTTTGTTGGACCGCGACTTGAAAAGGATGTAATGTCATTAACATTATCAGCTCCAGCCGGGGTAATTCCACTGCCATCTGTATAGTTCAGATCGGCATCATAGTTTTCTGTTCCACCGACTGTGAAAACATTTTTTGCAGTTCCGGGTGTTCCCATTGATGAAGCACTAGGTCCTGAATTACCCGCAGAAAAGACAAATACCATCTCCTGGTTTCCACTTTCAGAAATTGATGCATCTCTGGTTAAATAATCAAATGTTTGTGCTTCTGCAGTATATAAAGGTGTATCAGCTCCCCAGCTGTCAGAATGAATTCTTGCACCATCAGCATACTGTTTGTTGACCATCTGTGTCAAATTAGGATTCCCCCAAAATCCACTGTCTGTAAAAATCTTTGTACTGCCCAACAGAACAAAAGGAGCAATCCCCAAACCATAATGGTATCCCTGAGGATCAACATTGGTTGGAGTTCCTGTACCGTTATTAAAACCACCAATAATACTGAGATTCAGATTACCATGCCCCCCCGCTCCTGCCGGATTTGAAATTCCGCTTGTACCAATTGCTATCTCTGCATATGCTACTCTGCTGTCAGCTGAAGGATTATTGGATATGCAGAACTCACTATTCCCCGGATTCAATGCATTACCATTGTCAAAACCATCGTCACTTACATCTACAATAAATCCGGAATCAATAAACTGTTGTTGAGTAAAACCTTTATCTGTAAACCAATCCAGATATGAGTCCGTTCTTGGCAACGGCAAAGTTCCATCCGGTAAAAATTTGTCTGCCATAACCAATGCCTGTCTTTCTCCATGAAGCTGCATCTCATAATATAAGTTAATTGATATAACATCTTGCTGCTTTGCCAATACCTGAACCTGCTCGCCGGACAACAAAGCTGAACAGTTTATAAAACCAAGTTTATCCATTCTCTCTTTAGAAAAATTATTGCCGGAAAAAAGCTGAAGCATCTCCAATGTCTCTGCATTCAAGTCGTCATCCGCAAAAAGCTGAATGCTGTATTTTGCAACTCCACCCAAAGCTGCTTTTTCAATAACCCCCGGCTGCATACGCATATTATTACTATATTCACCCAACCAGTGAATATAATCAAGATTAAGAATTGAAAGCTGGTTAAACTGCTCTTTTGTGCCGGAAATCAGATAAGCATTATTGGGTATATAGTTGACAAATTTAACTCCGCTCTTTTCCCGAACCTCATTCAACCACTCTTCTTTCACAGGACCAGCAAATTGTATTAA
Organism: uncultured Victivallales bacterium; assembly: GCA_964441455.1. Taxonomy (GTDB): domain Bacteria; phylum Verrucomicrobiota; class Kiritimatiellia; order JAQICX01; family JAQICX01; genus JAQICX01. The sequence continues at coordinate 9,534 of CAYTUX010000292.1, forward strand.
CATCATGCCGGAAAAATCTGACGATTCAATTGCCGCTGTTCCCGTAACAGATAATGATTGCAAGTTTTTATCATCCGTGAGTATAACCCCGCTATTTAATTTGATCTCTCGCATATATGACACATCTTCAATATCAAAAGAGATGTCTTTATCACTTAAACTTGCTGAAGTTGTTGAAAGAGACTTAGATTTTGAAACATCAGGCATGGAAATAATACTAAATGAATCATAATCAGCAACAAGGGTACCCCCCGCTTGAATTAATTCATTTCTATGATCGGAATCTTTGTACTCCTTGAAAAGAGATTCCGCACTTAATGACAAACAGACAAACAATAATAAATATTTAAGTAAAAACTTCATAACATCCCTCTAAATAATTGTTCAATTTAACGTTTTGATAGCATAAAGTATTATACACTCAATAACAACAATAAAAAACATATATTACCCCTACCCCTATTTTTCTGGTTGAATACCCTTTTCGGTCGGCGGGGACGCCAATCCTCCCGATGTGCAGACTAATATTGTCTTGTAAGACCGGGAGGAAACACCCCTCCGTTCTCGTCCCTCGAACACCTCCCCTTAGCAAGGGGAGGAGCTAATACGTCCTCGGCGTCCGCTGAAACTAATTTTTTAATTTATCACCCAAAAGGTGATAAAATAAA
>CAYTUX010000293.1:0-2880 GCA_964441455.1 uncultured Victivallales bacterium
TTAAATTAAAATCATCAAAAAAAACATTACTGTTTTATAACAAACATCTTATAAGATTTTTTTGCTTTCTTGAGAAGCTAGAGAGGTAAGGAAGTCTGAGATCAGGAAAAGTGGCTTTAACAGCTGTAATGCGGGAATTGGTTATTGCTGCAAACTCTGCAGTGAAAAATTTTGATTTTATGCTTGCAAATTAACACAGTTGCTCTGTGCGAGAATTCTTTCAGAATGATTGACAGTCTAACTAATTACATCTCTGCGGAGCTAGTCCAACATTAACCATTATTTTAGGCTTCTCTGAGTTCTCTGCGAAATCTGCGGACAATATTTCTTCAAAGATGCTGATGAGGACATCAGCGCTCCCGGCTTGCAAATATCAGTCTGTGTAAATCTTTATGATTTTCTGTTTGATATTGAGGAGACGAGGATTGTGAGTTCGTATAGGGCGTATAGAGGGATTGCCATTATCAGCATTGTAGGAAGGTCTGCCGGAGTTAAAAGCATTGAGACTGTCAGTATAATAATAATTGCGTATTTGCGATGCTCTTTCAGAAAACTGACTTTCACGACACCAAGTTTTACTAAGATGAACATAACTATCGGCATTAAAAATGCAATACCAAATGCAACAATAATCTGAAGACAGAACATAATGTAATTTGACATAGTCCAATTTGGTTCACCACCAATCCAATAGCAACTTCTGTACATAAGACTTATTGCCATTGGAAGCGTGATATAGTAGCCGATCATGCATCCGATAACAAATAGAGCGGAAGCTGCCAGAATAAAGAGATTGCTATACTTTTGTTCTGTTTGTGTTAATGCCGGATTAATGAATTTTTTTGCAAGTATCAGCAGAAATGGAGTTGCAAGTATTATTGCAGTTGCGAATGCAATTCTAAGAGTTAGCGTAAATCCTTCAGAGACTTGCAGAATCTGCAGTACAGCATCTCTGTTTCCAAGTGATTCCGGAAGTTTAGATTTGAAAAGTTGTGTTATTTTCGGGGCGAAAGGAACTGCTATTGCAAAAAAGACAACAATAACACCAAGAGACTTAAACAGAAGAAACCTGAGTTCTTCCAAGTGTTCTAAAAAAGTCATTTTGTCTTTTGTTGTCATTATTTTTTATATTGAAAGCATGGTAAATCGATGCTGTTTCTAAAGGACTCTAAAGTCGTTAAGGACTTTAAAGTCGTTAATATAATAAGTACTGTTATTAGATGCTCGTGTATCTTCGTGTCAAGTAATACGAATTTACAAAATATCGCCCGGAGTATATGATGCTGCATCTTGGTATTTATCAAGCCAGATTTGCACGTCGCTGTTAAATGATTCAACTTGTCTGCTTGCGGCACCGGTCAGTTGATCAGCATTATCAATTATTAAAGTCAGCTGGTCTTTTGACAGTCCAAGGCGTTCATCATCTGCCAACCTTTCAATTAAGTCATTTTTTGTAATCTTGCCATTACGCAGGTCCAGCACGGTTGAAACAGCATGCTCTTTGATTGCTTCGTGAGCAGCTTCTCTTCCTGCACCATTTTTCACAGCCTCCATCAGGAAAGTTGTGGTTGCAAGAAATGGCAGATAGTGCTGATTTTCTTTTTGGATAGCGGCAGGGAAAACTTGAAGTTGTTTTAATACAGTAAGCATTGTTTCAAGTAATCCGTCAATGGCAAAGAAAGCATCAGGCAGCATAACTCTGCGAACAACAGAGCATGATACATCACCCTCATTCCATTGATCACCGGCAAGACCTTCAGCCATTGTAAGGTACCCCCTTAAAATAGTGTGAAATCCATTAATTCTTTCGCAGCTTCGGCTGTTCATCTTATGCGGCATGGCAGATGACCCGACCTGTCCTTTTGCAAATCCCTCGCTTGCAAGCTCATGACCGGCCATCAGGCGTAGTGTTTTTGCAAAACTTGATGGTGCGCAGCCGATCTGATAAAGAGCAGAAACAACATCAAAGTCAAGACTTCGCGGATAAACCTGTCCGACAGAGTTAAGTGCTGAAGAAAAACCAAGGTGTTTAATGATTCTTTTTTCAAGCTGCATAACCTTTTCTGTATCACCGCCGAAAAGAGTTAGCAGATCAACTTGAGTACCCACCGCGCCTTTAAGACCTCTAACCGGATAGTTTTCAATGAGGAACTCCATTCGTTTAACAGCAGCAAGCAGTTCTTCACCATACATTGACACTCTTTTGCCGAATGTTGTTGGTTGTGCTGCTACGTTATGAGTTCTGCTTGTTAAAAGAATATCCTCATATTGTTCTGATATTTCTGCAAGTCTTGCAAGAACTGTAACGGATTTTTTCTGTATAATTTTAATTGATTTATATATTTGAAGCTGCTCTACATTTTCAGTAAGGTCACGACTGGTCATACCTTTGTGGATATGCTCGTGACCTGCGAGTTCGCAAAATGCTTCAATACGGGCTTTTACATCGTGGCGTGTGATTGCCTCCCTTTTTCTGATGAAATCTAAATCTACCTGATCGATAACCTTTTCATAGTCAGCAATAACTTCTTCAGGAATATCAAGCCCCAGTTCACTTTGAGCTTTCATAACAGCAACCCAGAATTCACGTTCCATCTTGATTTTGCCGATCTGGCTCCATATATTTTGAATCTTCTTAGTTGCGTAGCGTTCTGCTAAAACATTTGGTATATTAATCATTATGTTTTTTCTCCTGTAAATTGTTAATTGATGCTGAATTATATTATAAAGTCATATATAAATCAATTACCAATTAAAAATTAAGAATTTTTCCTGTTTTTTACCTTAAATTTCTGGTTGAGAGGATAAACATGTTTTTAAATCAATGAAATCAGGGTTTACATTATACTTTTATCACCCTTTGGGTGATAAATCAGAAAA
>CAYTUX010000294.1:0-8027 GCA_964441455.1 uncultured Victivallales bacterium
TTTCCTGAAATAGGAACTGTTTCCAGAAGAGAAGCTGCTGCGTTGGCAGGATTGGCTCCTTATAACAAAGATAGTGGAAACTTTAAAGGTATCCGAAAAATTTCCGGAGGAAGATCAAAACTAAGAGCAGGATTGTATATGGGAGCAATGTCTGCCAAAACTTATAACCCCATACTAAAAGAGTTCTATAATAGGCTTGTAAACGAAAACCATAGGCCAGGAAAAGTGGCTTTAACAGCTGTAATGCGGAAATTGGTTATTGCTGCAAACTCTGCAGTAAAAAATTCTGATTTTATGCTTGCAAATTAACACAGTTGCTCTGCGTCTCTGCACGAGAAATTTCTTCTTCCCCACAGATTGACACCAGTGGCTACATACTATCGCACCGTCGGAGCTGTAATCTGAATGCAAACAATCTTTTTAGTCTGCGTTCATTGCTCTAATCATGACAAGCTTGATCTTAAGATTTGCATTTCCACTGTCAGTTGCAGCTATCTGAACTCTTTTAAGGTTAATATAAGGCCACTCATTAACAAGAACATCCATAAGTTTCTTTAGATCAGCAAGTTTCATATTATTAACAGTAACTGTTTGAGTTACAAAAGAGAACTTCTCTCTTTCGATGGATTCATCTTCGGTAACAGTATATGGAATCTTCAATTCATTAAAAATTGTATCTATATCACTAATATCACGCTTTTGTGATTCAATTAAGAGTTGTTCTTTTGCTGCCATAAATGGTTCCAGCTCGGAGTAAAGTTCCTTTAGCTTAACAACAGTAATCTCTCGCTGATGTAGTGTTTTAGATATATAATCAACTTTTTTAAGAGTGTTATAAAACATCACTAATGATATTATAAACATAATAATGGAGAGCAGATAAAAACCAAACTTTATTTTTTTGTTGTTATTCATCATTATATCCCCTTTTTGTAATTATAAGATTACAAGGTATATCAGATGTTTCTTCAGAACTGATTAAGTTTTCCATAATATATCCAACTTCATTTAGTTTAGATTCAAATGAATTTATAGTGGATTTATCATTCAGTTGACAATCCAGAATAATCTTATTTTGAGAAATATCAACATTATGAATAATTATTTCACTATCTAAGCTATACACCTTTATAACATTACAAATCTCTTCCATGCTATCCGGTGGATTTACATCAAAAAGCTGTAGCAACTCTTTTCGCTTTTTTGCTGCCTGTGCTGCTGCTTTATAGACTGTTTCACCTTTCATTGCGTTGGGAATATTATAACCGGCAACACTTGATGCAAGATTGTTGATTTTAACATCGGTATCATATAGTTTGTTTTCTGAAACAAAGTTAATAATAATCAAAAAGACTATAGCAATAACAGAAACAACAAACATTATTATTGCAGATCTTAAAATATGTTTTTCTCGACTTTTAAGATCTTCTTCGCTAACAAATTCTTCGCCGACAATCAAATTCAAACTCTTTCGTTTAAAAAATTGTTTAGTCAGAGATTTCTGAAGAAAGTTCTCACTGTTTTTAAGCTTGAAGTAGTTGCAACCCAAATCATTGGTAACTGCATCTTCAATTAAATTAGAAAATTCTTCTGAAACATCTGAAGGAACATTTGTCCAGCAAACATTTTTAGCCATATCAAAAAGAATTTGATACTTTGCTTTTATTGCCTTAACAGTTCTGGTCAGCCTATCTTTTGAACTGGAAGGTAAAGAATAACATGCTTCTAATGTATTATTAAATCCAAAAAGCAGGCAACCCTGATTGTCATATTCAAAATAGACAAAACATATCTCATTGGAAACAGGTAATATATCCTGCACACCATCCCATATTACAATTCCCTGATGTGTGATGCAGGAACATCTTTTAGATAAAGAAGATCGTTCAATAAAGTCTTGAAGGTTCTTTTTTAATGCCCCAAAGACAATAAATTTATGAGCTCCTGAAAGAGCTGTAGAAGATGTGGCTTTAAAAACATAACAAGAGTCATCTATGGCAAAAGGAAGCTTTGAGTCTAGAACAGAATCCATAACCCGTTGAGCTTTAGAGACAGATTTAAATGGTATTTCAACATTGAGAAAAAAAGATTGTTTAATTGGCAATGTAGTAACTATCGGCAGCTTTCTGTTAACATGTTCTTTATCAGCAACCTTTACAAATACATTCGTTCCGCGAATTTCGCAAAGAAACAAATTTCCTTTTCCTGAAGTATCTAAATAATAACATCTCTTTTTTTTCATAAAATTCAACCTAAATTTCCGGCGAGATATATCTCGCCTGCAAAAAAAATCACCTGTACGGCTAAAAATCTTTCGCCCTTAACCATTTTTTTCAATTTTCTTTTCAAAAAGATAAAAGCCAAAGATGATCGTCGCACCTGCTAATGCTGCAATAATAGAATAAACTTCAATTTTACCGAATGATTCCGGTAATATATTTCCAAAGTATACATGTGTATCTCCAACAAGCTTAGATGCTTTAAACGGCCACAAAACATAAAGAGATCCGGCCATTAGTCCCACCATAAATGACATCGTTATATTGTAGAATTTTTTCAACAGAAAATCCATTATGCGCGAGAAAAAAAGCAATCCTGCTAAACAGCCAAGCATAAAGCACATTAATAGAATAATTTCTCTATTATTAATTGCCTCAAGCAGTTTAAAATATACCCCAATCAATAAAAGAACAAAAGAACCGCTTATCCCAGGAAGAACCATTGCCGAGATTGCCAAAGCCGCTGCAAAAAACATAATAATCATATCGGATATAGCAGGAACATCTAAAGATATGAAACTGCTCTCTTCTTCAATAATAGCAATTTGTGATGTTTTTGCAAGTTCTCTTTCGTACTTGAGCTCCGCTTTTCTTTCCTTTTGATCATCTGAAACCATAAAAGTAAGAGAGATTGTCAATGCAGCTGCAACAGCAAAAGATACAAATTCTCGCCAAGAACGTCTTTTCAGGTATCTGTAAGGAAAAATCATGGACATTAATACCAATCCGAAAAAAAATGCATAAGATACTTCGTGATAATCTTTAAGAAGAAAACTCATTACCTTTGAAGTACTTAAGACTGCAATTACTGCACCACCTCCCAAACATAGTAAAAAATAAGCATCTATCTTCTTTAACTTTTCTCCAAACTCTACAAATGCTTGTTTCTTAAAAGTTAAGAGCTTAAAACCGGAAATAACAATTGAAAACGTAATATTATGAAGAGCAGCAATAATACGTTCATATATGCCCATAATAAGAGCTAGTGTTCCGCCACTCATTCCGGGAATAATATTTGCTATCCCAATGAAAAATCCTTTTATAATATCTACAACATACTTCATCTATCTTTCCTTTTATATTTTATATACATATTAAAAAAACGTATTGTGTCACGTATAGGATTAATTGAGCTTAACTCATCTCCATATATAACATCAATATCCAAATTCAAAATTTTACAATCCTGCATTCCCATACATATTAAAACTTCTGATTCTGCTGAAAAATATGACATATCTTTAGGAAAGTACTTAATAATGTCTCTGCTGTAAAGTCGATAACCATTCTGTGTATCAGGGACATCAATACCTGCTTTTCTGCACAACAACCAACTCATAAACTTATTAGTAATTTTTCTTATAAGTGGCATATCAGCCAAGTCCCACATCCTGTTTCCAATTATGGCATCAGGCTTCTCTTTGTTATAAAGTTCAACAAATTTTATAATACTGGAAGGAGAATGCTGTCCATCTCCATCCATGGTAATAACAAAATCACAATTGGAATCTTTCAGTGCTTCATTTATGCCTGACATTAGAGTGGCACCTTTACCTCTGTTTTTTCCATGGCATATTAATTTAACAGGTTGTTTCTTTACCAATTCCACTGTTTTATCTGTTGATCCATCGTCAACAACAATTATATTACTTGTATATTCCAATACATCACTAATCAGCATTGAAATCATAGCACCCTCATTATATACAGGAATTACAATATGAAAATTATTTTCTAAATTACTCATTAAGTTATTCAACAGTTAATATTGCTCTGGTTTTTCATTCCAAAAATCATAAAAAATATACCATTGTTCAGGATATTCCAAAACAATTTTTTCAAGAGTTTTACATATCTCTTTCTGTAAAGTATCAAAGGTGTGGTTTTCCGGATATATCGGCGGGCACATATCCAACAAAAAATTGTCGCCTTTTTGTCTGCTCATTCTGCCGAAGACAACCGGTGCACCTGTTTTAATTGCCAATCTTGCCGGTCCTGACGGCATATATGCCATTTTACCCATAAAATCAAACTTTTCACCTTTATTGCTATAATCACGATCAATCATCAAGGCAATATTGTGTTTCTCTTTTAGTTTCCTTAGTATTATCTTGCCGGCATTACCAAGAGAAACAACGCCCATCCCACGTTTCATACGCATAAGATTTAACAATATGCCTGCTTGATCATTATGCTGCTCAAGAACAACAGCAGTAATTGAATAACCGGCCGTTGTTAATGTGCCGGCACCAATCTCCCAATTTCCAAAATGTGCCGTAAGCAGTATCGTTCCCATATTTTTGGAAACTGCCTCTTTTACATATTCTTCACCAACAAAGGATACATACTTTTTTAACTGTTTAGAGGTCATAGGTGTAAAATAAAAATAATCAATAAGATACTTTCCGAAATTTCTATACACTTCAAGAGCTTTTCTCTTTATCTCTTTATCATTAACTGTTTTACCTGAATATTTATAAATATATCGTAAATTATCTTGAACAGAACTGAAACCATTCTTATCTTTACGTGCCTGAAAATAAGATAAACGTAAAGCTAACCAATAACCAAACTGACGAGGCAGAATCTTGGTAAGAAATAATATTGTCAAAAATATAAAATATAGACCCTTAGAGCTACTTTTGTAATTCTTCTCATCATCTTGTTTGTTATTCATCAAAAAAACCTATTTAGAACAAAGCTGTATAATTATATTTTAAATAGCACAGCAAACTTCAATTACATATACATTAACTTAAAATATTATCAAATATATTTCATAACATCAAACCTTTTTACCTTTTAGACAAAAAAACCATGTTTTTAAATATAAGATGTTTGGTCAACGAATCTACATAGGGCGGCATAGGCGCCTGTCTGCCTGGCTGTTCGTTTACTCAGGCAGACAGGAGAGGCAGCAACAAAACTGAAAAATCAAAATTCCCAACTAATAAAATTGAAAAATTGCCTCAAAAATCGGCACCATTATAACACCATTCGGATTCCAGTCATAAAACAGATTTGCACCACCCTTTGCAGTTTTGCACAAAACAATTTCTTCATTTGGCAGTACTTCTTCTAAGGATTTTGCAAATCCGAATTCGGGTCCAAATCTATCTTTAAAGATTACATGATTCATTTTTTCATCTTCAAAAACTCTAACATCATTTTTAACGTTTTTCAGTTCTTCAGGCAGCTCCGATGTTATTGCAGCCCCCACCATATTTGATTGACCTGCTAAAATAAATATTTTTACCATTATATCTCATTATAATTCATCATTTAAAAGAGTTAAACTTGAGATTATTTTTCCATTTTGTTTATTTACTATAAAAGTATTTTGTTGAGTTTTTCCATCTATATCTATATAAAGATTACCTTTATAAATAGTTGATTTAGACGTTAGATTTGTATATAAATTATCAACGATACTTATCTCCTGCTTTGTCATAGGAATAGCAGCCTTAAGAGCTTCTTTCATCCTTTCATCATTTTTTGCTTTAATTATATTTCCCTGATTTCTAAAAATCAATAATTTATCAACAAAACTTTCAGAGGTTTTAAGGTCGGCTTCAGAAGCGACAAAAGCTAATAAAACATTTTTATTTACAGTATTAACATTCAGCTTACCGTTTCCATATACAGTAATGATATTTTCTATGCTGTCAAAAGTTTTCTGTTTCATTTCCGGCACATAAAGTAATTCGTATATTGACTGAAATGTATTACTATAAGCAATCATATTCTCTATTCTTTTCTGTTCAATGCTTGCAGCCAGGATAAAAGCTTCTTCAGAGTCTAACCCTGCCGTGTATTCAAAAAAGCGATTTAAAACCCTAATTGGAGCATTTTTAATATTTAACTTACTTTCCTCATCAACAAAGCCAAAATTAGTGACTGAATTTTCGGAGACATGTCCAATGATACTCCAAGAGCTGTTTTCATCATACACTCCGGTAAACAGATCCGGGCTATCTGCCCATATGTCATCCAGAGAATCATACTCATTTGAATCGGTCATCAGCACATATCCTGCAAAAGTTTGAACACTCTTTGTAATCATTTTTGCTTTAAGCATATTGTTCTTATAATTTACAACCTTTATGCGCATACCAATGATTGACAGCGATGCTGTAAGCAGAATCGCCAATGTTGCAATAACACCAAGAATCATTAAAAGTGCAACACCCTTTTTATTATTTTTTATATTTAAATTATTCATTGAATATTTATACTCCGCATAAGATTGTCACTGTTTTGCAAATGTTCAGAATAGTTTATGCTTATAATTTTTGGCATATTGGTTACAATAGCTTCTGAATCATTCCACTCAAACAGCTTAGCATCTTTGTTGTAATTCAAGTATTTAAACGATAATGATTCTATGTTCAACTCTTTTTCATCCAATATTTCTATTTCGGAGTTTTCGGTTTTAGGAACAAGGGATTTGGAATAATACATTATTTTGTTTTCAGTATCATAAATATATTCAACCATAGCAATTTGAATTGTATCATTAATTTTGACAAATCTTGCAAATCTCAACTCAGAAGAAGTTCCATAAAATGCATTAAAAAGATTTTTATTTGCTGTAGCCTTAAAATCATTTTTAAGAGATATTTCAAGTACTTCAGGAGGTGATTTTTTTATTTGTAGTTCTAAAACTTTATTCCATATTCTTATTCCTGAAACAAGACCGGATGAGATTGTTACAAGAATGATGGATGAGACACTAACAGCAATTAAAATCTCTAACAACGTAAATCCTGATTTTTTTAGAGTCTTCATTATTCAGTACTTTCCGGCAAATATATTTTTGTTTTACCGGAATATCTTTTTTTGCTATCCTTTTGTAAAACAGAGATTTTAAGTTCGTAAAGATTGCCATCATTTTCAATTGTATATTCATCAAAATTGGCAAACACAACCGGAGACAACTCAAGTTGATATGAAAACTTTTCATATGGATATTCAAAGTTTTTTTCAAGAGAAGGTAGTTCAAAGTTATTGGTCATAATCTGAATGTTCAAATCGTCATATACTTTAGATATTAATGTGTTTGCGGTAGTTGTTTCAGACAAATCAGTGAGGGCGGAGATACAAAATTGATATGATCTGAAAATAATGGAAAATCCAATAGATAAAATAACCATAGCCACAAGAATTTCAATCAATGTAAATGCTTTTATGTTATTTTTTATAGTCATAACTGATTATATTGTTAATAGCAGTCAGTAGAACCTCTTTTTGAACGGGTTTCAACAAGAATATATCTTGAATCTCCTCGCCAAATTGTTTTTCCACATCATTTTTTGTATAGCCGCTTATAAATATTACAGGCAAATCCGGTCGTTTAGTCAGCATTTGTTTATATATTTTTAATCCATTTGTGTTATTCATTATACAATCAAGAATAACAACATCAATAGATGTCGAGTAGACATAATATGGTTCTCTTCCCTTAGATTTGGTTTGTTTTCTCTGTTGTCTCCACCTTTTCATTATGTGGAGTGCCACAATATTTAAATCGTAAGAAGCCAACTTCAACGCCCCTAACAGAACCGGACTTGTGAATTTCCCACATCCGGCTCTTCATCTTACCTCACAGAACACGTGTACTCCGTGTAGAAATTGTGTTTAATCCTTGGCTTAGGCAAAGGATAGTGCTTTAGATATTCACAGAACTTATCCCAGTTCATACGTTTCTTCTGACTTCGTCGGTTTAACCATTTATGCAATAGTTTTAGC
>CAYTUX010000295.1:0-7030 GCA_964441455.1 uncultured Victivallales bacterium
TTAGAGAGTTTTGTTATACTGTTCGGTGTCATCTATTATGAGGCAATAGAAATGTTCTATTTAATCCGTTCGGTGTCTAGTTATTATGAGGCAACACGGTAACCTTGAGTTTTCGGTTGGCATTTTTGTTTGTTGTTTAATTTTGGAAAGCCATTTGCCACTCACTTCGTTCGTTGCTCCTTTCTATTTTTCTCATTAGAGAAAGACTCAAAACGAAGTTGCAGAGAGGCTTTAGACTCTAATCATAAATTAATAGTCTAAAGCAATGAACGCAGTGAATGGCCTACCCTCGCTTACGCGTCTACCAAAACAACAACTTGCGATAGCAGCACATTTTTTACTTTGCAGGCAGAATGATTCGTATGCTTATACTGAAGTCACTGCCTGCAAAGCAAAACCTGCACACGCGAAGCGAGGCTTTAGTTCATCTAAAGCAACGGAACAAAGTGTAGTGGCAACTCTTGCAAGTCAGTTTTTTTTGCTTAAGACAAGTGGATCCTTATGATAAACTAATAAAAAAAGGATACACATTATGAGTACAAGAAACCGCCGCTGTTATGATGCCGCATTTAAGATCCGGGTAGTTCTGGAGGCATTGCCAGCCTCTCATCCGTAATGGCGTATTGTCAGTATTTAATTTATATTACAAATTGTGTTTTTGCTCATTCGCCATAAAACTCTTGTTACAAACATTATAGATGCATTTTATTGATTTTCGTAAAATATTCTGGCTATTTTATCAAATATAAACAATCCAGTCTCTAAAAAAATACGCCCAACAAGATATTTGTCGGGCGTAAAAGTCAACCATAAACAATCAACATAGAAATCATTATTTCTTCTAAAATCAATCTTGCATTCTGGCTTTCAGACGGATATAACTGGATTTATTTGTAACAGGCAGAGTGGCTTTCCAAGTCTCATTGCTGTCAGTCTCTGACATCATTGTATATACAAAACCGTTCGTTCCCCAATTAGTAATAATCAACGAATCTGTCCAGGTCGGGAACAACAGAACATCTTCTGTGCCTTTAGACTTCTTATAGATTACAGCAAAAGTACTTGGATCATCATCAGTCAATGGTGTAAGCACATCTTCAGCTGAACAAGACACCATCGGATCCAAACCAATTGCATATTTCAGAAGGTTCTGAATGCCATCTCCAGCCGGACAATCGGAATACCCCTGTTCATTCTTTGGAACTCCTCTATCAATAAGACTTAACTCATATGGAGATAATAAACACAATAGTTCCGGATACCCATTCATTTTCCAGGTGCCGATAAAATCCCAACCTGCAAATGTAGATTGAGTCTGCATCTCGGCTGTTGTTTTGCCAATACCACCGGAATCACCAGTTCTTCCAGAGGTCTGAACATCCCAGAAACTCTCACTGATTGTGCCTCCATTTTCAAGTCCGCAGAAACCTCCAACATAGGAATCACCATTGACACTGCCGGTTGAATAACAATTGTCAATACTGCCACCAGAGTTATTAAGTCCGTTAAAACCACCGACATTAATTGTTCCTTGAACCGTGCCCGTAGAATAGCAATCGTTAACAATACTGATATTTACGCCTATAAGACCACCAACATTTCTCCTACCGTTAACGCTACCTTTTGAGTAACAGTTGTCAATAGTACCCTCTCGATTTTGTGCACAAAAACCACCGACACCTCTATCACCAACAACATCAACACTTGAATAGCAGTTACTTATTATACCGGCATTGATACCGCAAAGACCGCCTGCTCGACCTTCCGATTCAATAACTCCTGTCGTCTGGCATTCAACAATACTTCCATTATCATTATATCCGCAAAAAACACCGATATCACCCGTGCCTGCAAATATCGATGCATTCTCAATTGCCAGATTTATAATTTCTGCACCGGAAACATACCCGAACAAACCAAGATAATCCTTATCAGCTCCACCAGTATTTATTGCAAGATTAATGATTTTATATCCATCTCCATCAAAGTTACCAGTAAATGGAATACCTGAACCCTGTCCAATAAGTGCACTTGTGAAAGTTTCTCCCGCCAAACCAATATCAGCGGTCATTTTAAAGCTCTTGCCATAATCATTAGTACTGGTTCCCAACGTCAATAAGTCAGCCTTATTTGCAATCAGATAAGGATCTGACTCGGTTCCGGAACCTCCGCTATATTTTGGTTGCCACATTAACATAGGATAACCCCACATCCGCCAAGTATCAACAAAATCCCAGCCGGCATCAGTAAACGTAGATTTCGTCTGCATCTGAGCTGTTGTCTTACCTGTGCCTCCGGCACTAGTTAATATTTCTGAAGTCTCTTTATCCCAAAAACAATTTTCTACAGCGCCACCACTAATACCACAGAACCCACCAACAGTACTAGAACCTCCTTTTACAGAACCAGTGGAATATGAATTAATAACGGAACTTCCTGACCATCCTGTGAAACCGCCAACATGACTTATTCCTTCCACTGAACATCTGGAATATGAATTACTGACTACACTTCCACTATATCCAGATAAACCACCAACATAATATCCTCCTTTTACAGTGCCGGTAGAATACGATGATCTGCATAAACTTTCAAAACCACCAATTCCATATAAACCACCAACCCAATCTTCTCCAGTCACATCACAATCAGCAGAACAAGATATTATCTTACCTTCTATACTACTTCCAACAAGACCACCAACATTAGAAGCCCCTACGACATAACCTGCAAAATCGCAGGAACGAATTGTTCCCTTATAGTTCCGTCCACACAAACCACCAATATCAGAATCACCATCAACATTCCCTGTTGAATGACTGCTTTCAATTATTCCTGTGTTATATCCGCACAAACCGCCAACATTAAAGAGCCCTGCTATCGACCCTGTTGAATAACAAAAATTGATTATTCCTGAATAACTATATCCGCAAAGACCTCCGACATAATCATTACCACTTACAGTTCCTGTTGAGTAGCAAGATGAAATCGTTCCATAAGCAGTATAACCACAAAGGCCTCCAACATAATTATTACCACTGACATTACAGTCAACTATCCCTAGATTTCTAACTTCACCACCTGAACCAATGTTCCCGAATAGACCTATATAGTCATTTGTTGTAACGACGTCAATTGATAAATTCAATATCTTATTACCATCACCATCAAAAGTTCCGGAAAATTTTGTGCCTTGAAAGCCAGAAGTTGAGCTACTTGTATCAGGTGCAATTATAGCTCTTGTAAAATTCTCACCAGCAAGATCAATATCAGCAGTCATAAGAAAATGTTTATCATAATCCGCAGTTGTTTCTCCTATTTCCAACAAATCATTAACATTTGCAATCAAGTAAGGGTCGACCTCAGTCCCCGAACCTCCACTATAACTTGATGAGCTAATTATACTCAATATAAAGTTTGCTGCTGCAACATTTCCACATGAAACAGAAGAACTTGAAGTCACCGTCTTACTTAAAGTTTCTGTCTGATAACCAGATTTACTTGATGTTACAATATGACTACCAACTGAAATACCAACTAACCCATAAATACCATTTGCATCTGTTATATCTGTTTTGCCATCAGCTGATACACTTACACCAGAAATAGGATTGTCACTCTCATCCAAAATCCTCCCACTAATAATTTCTCCTACTTGTGTTGGAAAAACATTATATATGGGTTCATCCACAATATTAAAATCAAAAACAGTCCCCACGTCTGGCAAAGCATACCACAGATCATCAGCCCCAGCCCACCCCATATTTAAATGACTATACCTAGTAGAACTATTATATCCATAACCATCACATATAATTGAATGCCCGCCGTCCTCTGAATCAACTCCTAGAATAATTGGTTTACCAGCATCCATATTAGACTCTATAATAAGATTAATCATAGTCATTGGCAGATTCACAGAAGAATAATCTGACAAAACAACATTAGCATAGCCAAAGAACGACGATAGTGCGGTCTTAGCATCAGAATGATAAGCACTTGAGCCATCTAAGGTATACGCCATCTTCGATCCAACTCCTGCATCATAACAAAGAGTACCAATAGCCTGCCTCTGAATCGTCGTTATTGAAAAAGTAGGTACTAATGGCATAGAATCCCAATCATATGCACCTCCGCTACCATCTCCACCTCTTGTGTATGCAACCTTAGCAACATCATCAAAAGAAATTGTATTGGAACATACGCCTATACCAGAAACTGGAAACTTATGGTATCTCATTAACTGAGCCATAGATGTTGCAACACAACCACAAACAGAATTACTTGGAGTATAATAATTATAAGTATTCATCCCGTCGACAGTATCCTGATTCCATTTACTTTGAACTAATGGTGCAACTCTGACATCTGAAATTGAAGACAAACTTTTTTTTGAAATTTCTGTTTTATCTGCAGCAAGTAATAACATTTGCCATCTATTTTGTGATACATTTAAATCATTAACTTGATTAGCAACTAGTGTATCTTTAATAAAATCCAGTCGTCCACCCATATCAGCATTAATCAAAGACCATAATGGGTTGTTTGCGGATGAATCAAAAGCACCTTCTTCTGAAAAAGCAACAATTGGCTCAATAAGATCATCAGCACTAGTAATCACATAACCGCCATTTTCCAAAGAAACAACATAAAACAAAACTTCTTTATTGGCATTATGATAGCTATCAACCTTCGATATATTGATATTCATCATCTCTTTAAGCGGCTGGTTATCTAAGTTCAACCAACCTTTAACCACCTGCTCGGCCTGTTTTTCTGAAACCGTAGCCGCAAATATAGAATTCCACGTAAGAAACACAGATACCAATATCAGTAACAATCTACTTATCATCGTTTTTTCCTTTTTCTTGCTTTTCCTATTCTCAAATACTCATAAGCCATTTGCGGCGATTATCCGTTATCGTTCCCAACCTTTAATTTTTTCCTACTGCCAATAGCAAGCCAACTGGATATTACACAATAAAAAATCCTTTTTATAGTAGGGCTTACTGTTTTAATTTCAAAAAACATCAACAGGTAATCAATATATTATTTTCTTAAAAACTATTCAAGAGAAAAAGCTTGTCCATCAACAGTTCCTGCAAAAAACGTCTATGTTCTCTAGTAAGAGTAGCAATTTGTGACTAAAATTATTATTATTTGTATTACAACCCTTCATTTTCTTGCCTGTCACGCCGTGCCTGAAAGGCGAAGGAGGAATAAGCCATTCGCTTCACTCATTGCTGTCGTAAACTCCAGCCTCTCTTAGGCTGCGCCACGAGTGTCTGCCCTGTGTCATCTGCGGATTATACTTTCTGCTTCTCCTAAACTATCTCAAGTTTGCCGCTTATGCGGTTTTCAGGATATTTGCTGTCAAAATTATAACCGAAAATTTCAATATCATCTGAATATCGATTCGCCACAAGCTCAATCATCTCATCATCGTAAAATTTTCGATAATCAACGCCTGTGTTGGAAGAACTGTTTATATGTTTTAATTTTATAGGAATACCCAAATTCCGGGAAATATTTTCCATGTCTTCATTCAGATATTCAAAATGACCGAGAAAATCGACTTTTATAGAACCATCAGTACACCTGAAGAAATCAGACTGCTGTCTCAATGAATACAGTTCTTGTATCCAACCCACATTTCCTTCCTCAATTTCGACAAGCAGTTCTTTCAGCGAATCTATACCATCCATATCTGTCGGAGGATATCTTTTTTCTTTCAGAAACCTATATAATGATGACATCCTATCCCACGGATTTCTTACAAAGCCAAAAGTATAATAACTTGAGATATCGGTATCTCTAAAAATTTTATCTGTTGGAGAGAAACGACTTTCTATATTTGTCTCCAGTTCTGCAACAGTTTCGTGCAGAGGAGAGTCTTGATTAATCCACGACTTTCTGTTTCCACGAATATTTTCCAAACAATCCGTAATACTTTTACCTGCTGTCTTCGGGATATGTATAAAAATGAATTTGTATTTTGTGTTTATTATCATAACTGTTTGTTATCCTCATTTTTTTTCAAGTTAATGAGTATATCTACAATACCCTGCTCTTTAGTTTTTGCAACATTTTCATTATAGTTTGTAATTTTTTTCTCGTTCAAGTTCAGATTATCAAACATATCATCAATAACATACTCTGCACCTTCACTAAAAAACTGATCCGCTTGCATACAATACTTTTCCTGACCGGCATTCTGCATTGCACCAAGATTCTTTCGGTAATAGTAATCATCTAGAGTAACACAGATAACCGGTACCCCCTCCCCATGAGCAAAAATGATTGGGTGATGTTTCATTGTCAATAAAAACTCTGCTTTTGAAATCACACCTCGTGCAGTTTTATAATCATAATTATATTTCAAAACAGCTGCTTTTTTACTCTTCATATTATTGATGACAGCCTGCTCGGCCTCTTCATCACTTGGCACCATCGGGACAAACAGAATCTGAAAATCATACTTTTCAATTATGTAATCACATAATTGGGCAAAACGTTTTGCTGCCTTTTTCTGAATGGTAATACTTTGCCCCCAATAATGAAAGTTAGCAACCAGACAAGATTTCCCCGCATCAGGTAATTGCTCTTTTAAAATATATTCAGTAATTTCATCTGAAACTTTTTCACAAAAGAGAGCATCATCAAATGTCGATTCAACATGTTTTCCGAATACACCTATTGATTTCAGATCTTTTTCAGACTCCTCTTTATCTCTCACTGATATATACCCAGCCTTTTCAAGTCCCCATTTTGCAAGTTTTTTATCTTTTTTGGATTTAAAAACACCAATTGTCTGACCTGTCAGAATAACAGGAGTTCCCAGTAAATATGCCAGACGCATCACAAGTGCAGTCTCCCAAAGGCGACTTTTAGTCATCCCGGTAAGAAATCCGCCACCTGAAACATGTAAAATATCTGCTTCCTTTATCTGCTTTAACATATCTGCCTCTTCCAGAGAGGTAAACTGCAGATTAATTCCGGCACGCAAAAATCTTGCAGAAAGAATCATTTT
>CAYTUX010000296.1:0-7235 GCA_964441455.1 uncultured Victivallales bacterium
CGATTAATGCAGGTATGATGTAAAAACATTGAAGTTAAAACAAGAACTTTTTATACATTAATTCGGTTAAAAAGTATCATACAAGAACGCAGAGAAGAGGTGAAATTTCCGCCTTTCTGCTTGCTACGCACAGGCAGGTGCCGAAGCGACGCGACTACAGCGTTAGTCTTGCAAATTAACGGCAGATTGCCACACATCCTGTAGTCGAGTATGAGGGAAATGGGTTCGGACAGTGTAAAGAATGTCCTCATTATCATCAAATGAAAAAAATATACAGCTGGCTTGTCCCCCAAAGCGTTGATTGGTTATTGCTGCAAACTCTGCAGTAAAAAATCTGATTTTATGCTTGCAAATTAATACAATTGCTTCGTGCGATAATTCTTTTGCTTGCCTGCCTGTCGGCAGACAGGCAGCTCGTCCGCACTAAGTTTTTTGCATTTAACTGTAAAAACATGAAATAGTCGACAAAAGTGTATATTTGTCTTGAAAAAGTTTTGTTTGAGGTGTAATATAAAAGTAATTAAATTTAAATAGGAGTATATCATGAAAATTTTAATGGTTTTATTTGCAGTTTTTCTGCAGTTATCAGTGGTTTTGGCAGATAGTCAAAGTGTTAGTGCTTCTGTGTTTGTCAAAAACTTACTTTCGGAAGAGTATGCAGATAAAGCAGCAGTTTTTAAGAGTCTGATTGTATCCAGATTAAGCAGTGAAGGTTTTAATATTATTGACAAGGATGATGTTGTAACAGCCATTAACAATCTAAAGAAGGATAAAGATAAAGCTGACAAAGCACTCCTCCAAAAGTTTTTAAAGTTTTCGGATGGAGTTTCAAAAACAACAGCAGCTAAATATAGTATTTTCAAAGATATGCAGGGGAATGAAGCAAAAAAATATGATATCTTTGATGAAGCATCTATCTTACGTTTAAGTCAGATGCTTAATTGCGATTATTTTATTGTTTCAGATTTGGTATCATTTAATACGAATAGCAAAAGCTTTAAAGGTTATGGTGTTCAGCAGGAATTCGTGGAGTATGTTTTAAGAGTATCAATCAAATTGTCTGATGCTGTCAATGATGGGGGTTCTATTTATGGCGATACAGTTGTTGTAACAGAAAAGATTTCTCAGAGCGATAGCTTGCAGCAGAATATGGGCGATATGATGGACTTCATGCTTAATGAAGCATCTGTAAAAATTTCCGAAAACATGCTGAATGAGCTCAGGAAACTAAAAAAACCTTTGCCAACGACAGATAATGTTGAGTTTTCTGTTGTCAGTGATGTTTCTGGAGCCGTGGTTGAGTTGGACGGAGCAGTTTTAGGATCATCTCCTGGCAAGTTTAAGGTTAAGCCGGGATTACATAAAATTCGAGTTACAAAACCTAGATATGTTGATTGGGAACGTCAGATTAATGTCTTTCCTCAGCAGGTTTTAAATGTTTCTATGGTGAAAAGTTCTCAAGGTGTTGATGCAGATAGAAAAGAAGCTGACTTGGTTTTGGATGAAAAAGAACGAATTTCTGATATTGAAAACAAAGAGAAATTGATCGATACAGCAGCTTATGCCGGTAAAAAAGATGCTGATAGCAGGGCAGAGCTTGCCGAAGGTAAAAAAATACGTGACTCAAGCAGTTATGAAAAAATAGAAGGTGCTCCACCAAGTGCCATCTATGTTGATAGAGATAGGTCTGATGGAACTTCTGTCATTAACAACAATATTCTTGATAAAGAGGGAGATTAATATGAAAATTAAATTTATAATGTTTGTTCTGAGTTTTTTATGTGTTGGTTTACTATCAGCAGAGGAAGTTTTGTCAAAAGGCAAAAAAGATTCAATTTTGATTTCAGATGTTGATGTGCCTGTTTCTATAGTTAGTAAGAGTAAGGCTGATGGAACTGATAATGAGTTAAAAGCTTTGTCAGAAAACTTAAGGTCTCAACTTGAGGTTGCTATAAGTTCTACAAGAGTCTTTAATATTGTCGAGAGAGAAAGGTTAAAAGATCTGAAGCTGGAGCAGGAGTTTAATGCTTCAGGGGGAACCGGAGATGCTGTTGATGTAAAACAATTTAATGTAACCGGAGCAAAATATGTTTTGTTTCCTAAGATTACAGCATATGAATTGAAGAAAACGGTTTCTGAGTATAGTGCAATTGACAGACAGTCAAGTTCGGTTATCATCAGTGCAACTGTTCAGTCAAAGATTGTTGATACATCAACAGGTGTAGCACTTCCTGATATTGTTTCAATATCAAAAAGTGTTACACAGAACTACGATTTATCTAAGAAAGGAACCAAGGTATCTGTTGATATGCTTGTTGATGATTTATCAAAAAAAATATCGGATGCTACAGCTTGGGGACTTATAAATATGATAAGACCACCTAAAATATTAGCTGTAACTAGTGGGCAAGCAATGGTTAACAGGGGGGAAACTGCCGGTTTCACTAAAGGATTATCAGTCAAAATATATGCAGTTGAAAAAATTGTAGATGAAGATACCGGAGAAAGTTTTGATAATGAGATTGAAGTGGCTGAAGGTCATATTATCCGTTCAAACACTAAGCAGTCTTATTTGAAAATTGTCGGAGAAGACTTGGGAGCGGCAAAAGGATGCATTGTTAGAGCTGTATACAAAGATGAAAAATCTGCAGCAGAACCAACCGGTAGAGCAGAGGAATCTTTTGGAACAGATCCGGCTAAAGAGACAAAGAAAGAATTAACCCCCGGATCAAGTGAAAAACCATGGTAGCGTTAGATTTCTGGTTGAGTGAATAAACATGAGTTTAAATAAATAGAATTAGGATTTGAATTATTGTTTTATCACCTTTTGGATGATCCCGCAAGGCGGGCTGAAAAAAATATTTTAAAGGCGGGGTACCCCAGCTGTAGGGACGGGGTGTTTCACCCCGCAGAAAGGGCATTTAACCAGAAAAAACAGGGTTTATGTACAGAATATGCTAAAACCCTTGCACTTCTAGTGCAGTGAGTGTAATATAAAATATGGAGAAAAAGATGAAGTATAGTTTGTTTGTTTTAATAGCATTTATTCTTGGATGTTCTTCAACACCAAGAATGGATGTAACAACTGTCGATGGTAATGTGGATTCTGCAAATGTGGTTTACAATAGTGGAGTTTTACAGAAAAGAGTTGAAGTTATTAGTGTAAATATCGACACAACGGCAAATGGTCTGTTTCAGGTTCAAGCAGTTGTAAGATCAAAGTATAAGAGGGCTCAAAGCATTCAGTACAAATATGAATGGTTAAATAGTGAAGGCATTCAAATTGATGATTCGCCTTGGAAGCCGGTTGTGATTTATGGTAGTTCTAAAGCAAATCTTTCCGGAGTTTCTTCGTCAAGTGCGGCAAAGAACTTTAGACTTTTAATAGCAGAAAACAAATAAATATAGGAGTAAGAAATGACAAAAATAAGAGTATCTGTTGCAATGGCGGCAGCAGTGATGGTGGTGGCCGGTTGTAGTACATCAATAAAGTATGATGATCCAACGTCCTCGAGAAATCTCAGTACAGATTTTGGTGCATCAGATTTGCAGCAGGTTGCAAACTCAATGGTTGAATCAATGTTGGTGTTTCCTCCAATTGTTGAGGTGACTTCAAAAAGAAGACCTGTTCTTCTTGTTTCAGGAGTCAAAAACAAGACAGATCAGCATATTGATACGGAATCAATTACAGATTCAATTAGAACTCAGCTTATTCGTTCAGGGAAATTCAGATTTATTGACAGAACAACGGATGATGCGGCTATCAAAGAATTGACTATACAGAATGATAGCGGGTTGGTCGATCCCGCAACAGCACAAAAATTTGGTAAGCAGATTGGTGCAGAATATATTCTTACAGCAAATTTATCACAGATCACTCAATCTGCCGGTCGTCAGACGGATGTGTATTATAAATTTACAATGTCATTAAAGAATCTTCAGACAGGTATTCTTGAATGGTCAGATGAAAAAGAGCTGAGAAAATTAAAGACAAAGACTATTTTTGGAAAATAATGGAGAAAATATGAAAAAGATAATATTAAGTGTTTTATTTGTTGTATTGATGAGTTCAATGTCATACGGTAAAGATGTTCTAAGCAGTGAGCAACCGGCAAATGACTTGGAGATAATAACACGTTCAGGTTCTATTATTCCATTTCAGTTCGCTGTTGTAGAACAGTTTCAGCTGATTTCAAAAGATAAGAGTATTACCGGTTTGAAACTTAATTTTGTTTATGGCAGTAATTATGGCGTAACAGGTGTTGATTTGGGTTTTGTTTCAAAGGCTCAATATACAACAGCACTTCAGTTCAATCTAATGAATATTGTTGAACAGGAGGGTGTAGGTTTACAGGTAGGTCTGTTTAACCTGGCACAATCTTATAGTGGAATGCAATTTGGTGTCTTTAATTTATGCGGATCATCATTTACAGGTTTGCAGGCGGGCTTTCTCAACTATGCATCAATATCCTCGGGACTACAGTTGGGTATTGTAAACAACTGTAATTCTATGAGAGGTGTTCAAATCGGATTAATCAATGTTATACAGGATAGCAATTTGCCATTTTTCCCAATTGTGAATATGAAGTTTTAGCACTAAAAAAGAGAGTTTTGATAAAGGGCAATATAGATTTTGCCCTTTTGTTATGTTATGAAAACAAGAAATGTAATTCGTATAGTAATATTTTTAATGCTTTTGATATTGGTTGTTATTGTTGTTCAGACTTCAAAGCGAGCCGATGAGGAGCGAAAGAAGGAGGTTCTTAGCCAACAGCTTCAAGAGAAGTCAATAGATAAGTTGAAGACGGCTATTGATGTTGCTGAGAGAAGAGAAGATTACTATAGTGTTGTTAAACTATCTAAAGAACTTTTAAATACGGGCTATACGAATAATCTGATTAATCTTAAGATTACTCATGCTGAACAAAAAATTGTTGAACTAAAGTTAGCTCCAATTGCCTCAAAAGCTAAAGAGCTTTATAAAAGAATTGAAACTTTAAAAGGAGTAATACCTTATTATACTTTACAGATTGAGAGTATCGATGGGATCCTTGAAAATGCTAAAGATTATGAGTTCTCACAAGATTACAATTCGGCTATTGATGGATATCTTGATGTTATTAAACAGTGTCATGATTTGCAGACTCTGGAAGTAAAGCGTTTGAGCATTTTAAAGAACAGAAGAAATGCTTTAAGACTAAATATGAACATTGAGACAAGTTTTAAGTCAGAAGCGAATAGTAATAATTTTTACAAAGAAGGTCAGGAGTATTTGAAAAGAGCAGAGTTGGCATATCAGCTTGCAAAATTTAATGTTGCACAATCAGATTATAATGCCGCAGTTTCAAAAATGAAACAATCTTTAGATTTTCTGACTCAACAAAAAGAGTTCAATGTTGCTCAACAAAGATGGAACAGCAAGGTTTTTAATGCAGTTAAGGCTGCAAAAGTTGACAGCGTAGATGAATTTTATGAATTTCTTGAGCTATATTCAGCAGACCAATGGACAAACCTGAAATCTGAAATCTTTTCAGCGGAACTTGTGGCTTCAACAAATAATTTTAGTGAAGCTGTAATAATATATAGGAATTCAATAATAGCTTTTGATGATGTACTTAAGACAGCTAATGTTAATAAGGAAAAAGTTGATAAAAAGAAAGTTGAAGAAGAAAATAACGCAGAAGAGCTGAAATCGGAGGAACCATTATCGGTTGTAGAAAATGTTTTAAATGACAAGCTTGTAATTAATGCAGACAAACCTTTTGATATAATGCTTTCTACAAATGTTATGATCTCAATGCTGCCAATAAAATCCGGTTCTTGTTCACTAGGTGATTATGTTGAAAAAGGCGATAAGCAAATTCAGTATAAAATTGTTATTACAGAAAATTTCTGGTGCTCTAAATCAGAAACAACTCTTGCCATGTTTTTGGAATTCTTAAAAGCCGAGGGAATTCAAAATGGTATTGAAATTTCTCAATTTGGTCCGTTTGTTAAGAATAAAGAAAATAAACTTGTTTTGTCAAAGAACAAGTACTCAAGATTTGATGGGCAGCCTGTTTTTGGTGTTGATTGGAACATAGCTCTTAAGTTTTGTGAATGGTTGAATGAGATTTCCAAAGATAAACGCCCCTCAAATTACATTTTCAGACTTCCGACAGAAGCAGAATGGATATATTCCGCAATGTATGAAGGCGATACTACTGATGAAGTAACTTTAAGCAGTATTGCATGGTACAGTAAAAACAGCAGTTCAACTTCTCATAGAGTATGTTCTTTGAAACCAAACGAGTTTGGCCTCTGTGATATGTACGGAAATGTATGGGAGTGGTGCTTCGATTCATATTCTCCTGATTTCATAAAATCAAATCAACCTGTTTCAACAAATCTGGTATGTTCTGCTGTTACCAATAAACGAGTTGTTAAAGGTGGCAGTTGGGATTTCACAGAAAAAGCTTTGAAACCTTTGGGAAATATGGGATTTGATAAGAGTGCAAAACAAAATGCTATTGGTTTCAGAGTTGTTCTTGCACCACAAATCTAGGAATTACTCGTGAGAGTGTCCATAAAATATTTTATGGACACTCTCACTTTTGAAAAAAACAATACTCTTAGTCGAGTGTATCCATATTCCATGTACCTGTAACTCTAATCATACTGTGAAAATCAATATTGTCACGAATATGATATGTTCCATCTTGAATGGAGTATTCTGCAAGTATTAGGTAAAGATAATAATCACCTACAGGTGGCATATCAAAATTTTGCGTTGAGGCAACATGGCTGATACTCTCTCCAGGAGCAAGGGGGTTATAGTCCATTTTCCACAAGATATAACCAACCATATCATCTCCACCTTTATAAGGTTCATGTGAAAATACTAATGCAAGAACAAGACTACCTGTTGTAGTGTCGCTGTCATTAAAGATTTCACCAATAGTCCCATCGGACGTACTATTTTGAATATGAATTGTCTTTAAATTTTCTGCTTGAGACACGTTACTATTATATCTCCACCCATTTGTTAATACTAAACCTTGTTTATCATCACCACCGCCAGCACAACCGGTAATCATGATAATCGACGCCAGTACCAATATGCCAGATACCATTTTATTCATTATAACTCCTTTTAGAGCATTTTAAGATTGAAACGCAGTAAACCTATGGATTGTGGCTTCCGCTGCATTTTTCAAAAAAAAGCACAATAGGCTCTGCTATTCTTTATTTTTTTT
>CAYTUX010000297.1:0-4824 GCA_964441455.1 uncultured Victivallales bacterium
TATTAGTGACGACCCCGCTACCACTTTATAAGGTAGCAGAAAGTGGCGGCGGGGTCGAATAAAAAGAAATTGTTTACCCACAATAAATGACGAAGAACCAAAAATCAATATTAATTTCTGAATTTTAGAAAATATATTTTATAGCAGCTTGGAAACGATTGTCTTCAGCTTCTTCCATCAAGTAATAGTCAGTTTCAATTCTCTGGTATTCAAGACAGCCTATTAGAGCTTTTGTAAACGAGTAGTATCCATTAACACCAATAACAGTGTTTTTTGAACGCATACCTTCATTCAGGTCTTCATTATCAGGATCATCAATACCGTATATAACGTTTAGATTCAGCTTTTGTGTTGGAAAGTACATTAATTGAACCCATCCGCCTGAAGCGTCAATGCCCTCAAAAGTTTCAGTATTAATACCTTGACCGACACCACCAAAATATGTGTCAAGGTTGCTGCCTATCCATATTGTGCCGGCTAAAGTAACACAGTCAACAATAGGCATATGCAAACTACCGATAACCGACCATGTCGGAATGTGCTTAGAATCATTTCTTCCGTAAAGGTCTAATGTTTCTGTACCATAATGACCTGAAACACTTATTCTGGTTTTCTTTTCAGTGAGAATCTTGCCCATATATCCCAAGTTGTACTGGAATGTTGGAACACCGCTGTCTTTTCCGTCAACTTGACCATCCTGATCTGCATCAGGAGCAATTGTTGCAGCTGCAGCAGCTTTTGCAAAGATTGAAGATGTTTCAGATAAGTTTAAGTTTTTTGTAAGTCTTACCTGTGCTCTTCTTAAACCTAAAGCACCTTTATCAGCCATTGTATCAAAGTTAACAACTTTAGGAGCAACTGTAATAAAAGTTTCCCAATCCTGTCCAAACCTCATTGACCAATCTTCAAAAGCCCAGTCAATAAACGCAAGTCTCATGCGGGGATGATATCCGTTTTCTTTGTCATTGTCGCCGTAAAAGTCAATTTCCAGTTGACCTGAGACTTTTCCGTTACAAACAGTCGGTCCGCCAATTTTCAGACCAAGTCTTGTTTCTCGAGCAGTCAAATTAAATTCATTGTCACTTTTACCGTCCACTTTTGGTTTTACAAAAAAACCTAAGTCACCGATAACAGTAGCTTGTGAATCATATATTGCATCTAATTTGATATATCCGTATACAGTTATATCAAAAGAAGATGTAACTTGACCAAGTTCCATTTTTTGATTTGCGACCGCTTTTTGATCAGCAGCCATTGTTGTTGATGCAGCAATTGCAAGAATTGCTAGAATTGATTTTGTTGTTCTGTTGAAACTAAACATTTAGACTCCTTAGTTGTTTTAGTTATTAATTACTCAACACTCCGACAGTTTCTAATCATAGAAACCTGACAAATCTAGCAATTTTGTCATCTGTTTGCAATAAAAAAGTTTAGCTGTAGATGAAATTTCCTGTTTTTTCGGATGGTTATGTGTTAAATATTCTGTCTCCGGCGTCTCCTAATCCGGGAATGATGTAAGCTTTTTCGTTGAGATGGTCATCAAGTACGCATGTGAATATTGGTACATCTGGATGGTTTTTGTTCAGTAATTTGACACCTTCAGGAGCAGCAATGATGCAAAGCATCTGAATGTCTTTGACACCCCATCTCTTTACTCTTTCAATTGCACTGTCAGCGGACCCTCCTGTGGCAAGCATTGGGTCTATAATAAAAGCTCTGTCAGGTATCTTTTGTGAAAATTTCTGATAGTATTCAATGGGTTCAAAAGTTTTTTCATCTCTATACATGCCTAAATGGAAAATTTCTGCTGAAGGCATAAGTTCCAGTGCGGCATCACACATTCCTATACCCGCACGAATAATTGGAATAAATGCAATCTGTTCTTCTAATTCAGCGCCGGTTGTTATTGTAAGAGGTGTTTCCACTTCAACATCTTTAAGCGGCAGATCTTTGCAGGCTTCTGCAATAAGGAGGATTGTCAGCCTGTTTATATTGGCTCTGAACATTTCCGGTGTTGTATTTTTGTCTCTTATCACTGTTGTATATGTTTTTGCAAGTGAATGATCTAATATATTTACTTTCAGCATTGTATGTTCCCTTTCAAAATTTTGTTCTAGTTTTATTTGTATAATGTGAAATATGGGAATTATGGGAACTATATGATTCCCTGTTAAATATCCATTTGATTAATAAATTTAGCCAAAGAACATAAATAATGCTGCAATTATTGCAAAGAATATTAAGGTTTGTCAAGCGATTGTAAAGTTGACA
The DNA here is from genome assembly GCA_964441455.1 of uncultured Victivallales bacterium. GTDB lineage: Bacteria > Verrucomicrobiota > Kiritimatiellia > JAQICX01 > JAQICX01 > JAQICX01. The sequence continues at coordinate 2,272 of CAYTUX010000297.1, forward strand.
TAGTCTTTTAAATTATACAGTTGTGGTCTGTTGATCGATAATTTCCTGAATATTGCCTTCGTTTTTAACTGCACCATCTTGTAGAAAGACGCCATAAGATGCAACCTTTTCAGCAAACGGTAAATCATGAGTAACAATAATAAAGCATGTTTCTTCTCGAAGTTCACGCAGCCATTCAGCGAAATCTGCAGTTGTTTGAGCGTCGAGAGCACTGGTAGGTTCATCCAGCAGCATATATTTAGGTTGCAGCATAAGAGCACGGGCGATTGCAACTCGTTGAGCCTGACCTCCGCTGATCTGTACGGGATATCGCTGTGCAAGTTCTGCAATAGATAATTTTTCAAGCATTTCCATTGCATTTTTTTGTGCCTGCTTTTCAGGAACACCCAGAGCTTTGATAGGAGCAAGGGTCATATTGTTTATTACAGTCATATGTGGGAAAAGGTTAAGTTTCTGGAATACCACACCGACAATAGAGTGAATTGCTTTTTTATCAATCATAGCAATATTTTGACCATCAATTGTAATTTTTCCTATGGTAGGTCTTATGAATTGAGCAATACAGTTCAGCAGTGTTGTTTTACCCGAACCGCTATGACCAAGAATTGCAACAACATGTTCAGAAGGCAGTTGTATATTGATGTCTTTCAGTGCATTAATTTTGCTGCCTGCATATTTATAACTTAAATTATGAATTTCAATCATTGTACGAAACCTTTCTCACGGATTTTTTTCTCCAGTACACCAGCCATTTTCATTAGAGGGAATGTAATTATAAAAAACATTACAGCAACAATAAAATAGTATTTGCTTGATTCAAAAGTTACGGAGATAATAGCCTGTGCTTCTCTGATTACCTCCGCGACAGAGATTACGGCAACCAGAGCAGTATCTTTAGTCAGAGCGACCACAGAGTTCATAAGTGAAGGAATAGCCACTCTGAATGCTTGAGGCCAGACAATAAAACGGAAGATCTGAATTTTATTAAGATTTAATGCTCTTCCGGCTCGTACCTGTCCGGGGTCGACACTCATCAAGCCGGAGCGAATAACCTCAGCCATATAAGCCATTGAGTTTATTCCTAAAGTTCCAATTGCAGCCACATAAGGTGAAAGACCAAGTCCCATCCATGCAAAAAGCAGTTGGATTAAGACCGGTGTTCCGCGCAAAAAGTCAATTATAGTTCGAACAGGCCAGTAGATTATCTTCCATTTGCCTGTGGACTGATTTAGAATCAAACCGCATGGAATGGCAAAGACGAAACCTATTATAAGTGAAGCAAATGCAATACTGAGGGTTACCGCAAACCCTTGAAGAAGTTTTTTAATTATAACAGACTGTTTCATTTTACTTCCGGCATCAGCAGTCCTGCTTGAAAGTCCAAAATATTTGTCATGAATTTTCTTCATTGTTCCATCTGAACGCATTTGCATAAGCGCATTGTCTATCTGTTCCAGAAGTTCTTTGTCCTGCTTACGAACAGGGATTGCTATATCTTCAGAATACAGCATCGGACCTACCGGTACAAAGGGTCGATCTGCGGATTTTATCTGCCACGACCCAACAAGGCGATCGGAGACAAATCCCTCAATTCTTTTTACCTGCAACAATTCAAAAATTTCAACACTTGATTTGAGTGTGACCACATCAACATTTGGATATTTTTCATCCAGATATCGCTGATATGTCTCGCCGAGCACGGCGGCAATCTTTTTGCCGTTACATTCATTTATACTGTATATTTTTGATGGATTATCTCGATGAATAAACAGTTGTGCTCCGGACTGATAATACGGTATAGAAAAATTTACAGCTTTTGCACGTTCGGGAGTTATAGCCATTGAACCAATGATTGCATCATATTTTTCTGCCAGCAGGCCGGCCAAGATGCCATCCCATTCGGCGGCAATAATCTTCACATCTCTGTTCAAATATTTGCCTATTTCTTTAGAGACATCAACATCAAATCCGGTCAGGTTACCATCGTTATCATAATAACTGAATGGGGGATATTTTCCTGTTAAAGCAATGCGTAATGGATCCTGTGTATCCTGAGAATATATTTTTTCAGGACAACTTATAATCAGACTAATAAAAAGAAAAAGATATGCCGGCCATTTCTTATAGGATATAATGAACATGTTAATTTTCCTTCTTAGTTATGTTATATATTTTACATGTGTCTTCCAGTGAATTGGCAATATGTTTTATGAAAAACTTTTGGATTTTCATTGCATTCCTTTCGTTTATGTTGTCTCTCAACGTTACGATTAATTATCGGCATCTGCTTATGAAAAATTATTTTTATATTTCCGCAGAATTCAAAGGCGCATATTTTTTTCAGGTATTGTTTTATGTCACAATATCTTTGTAGAGAGTTTTGCTTAAAGTACACATATGGTATTATATGCGATTATTATATGAAATACAACCCTTGTTTAAAAAAAAGAGAAGATTTTTTCAATCACCCGCTACGCTTGAGACAAGGAGATCTCCGGTGGGCTTGCCCCATCGGGAATGCGAGCCTGCAGGAAAAAATAAGAGAAGAGGGTT
>CAYTUX010000298.1:0-4379 GCA_964441455.1 uncultured Victivallales bacterium
TAAATAAGTTGCGACGAATACGAATGACAAATTACTAATTACAACTGGGAGATATGGGAATTATGGGAGTTATGTTTTTTGCTTTTTTCAAGTAAAAATATTAAATAAGTTGCGACGAACTAAAACAGATAAGTCTGAAAAAAATACAAAACTTTTGACAGAAATACAATAAATTGGAAGGAAAAACATGTTAAGACATTTACAGAGAGAAGTTGGTTATATTAAGGAAAAAGTTATTTTACTTTCTGCCACAGTAGAACAAAACGTTGCATTGGCAACAAAAGCTGTTCAGAATAAAAATTCTGAATTAGCAAGAGAGGTGATTGATTCCGATTATCTTATCGATCAGAAAGAGGTCGAGATTGAAGAGGATTGTCTTAAAATTCTGGCATTACATCAGCCTGTTGCTGTTGATCTTCGTTTTCTTGTTGCTATTTTAAAAATGAATAATGATTTGGAAAGAATTGCAGATCTTGCTGTTAATATTGCTGAAAAAGCAATTTATCTTTCATTGAGGAAGAACACAGAAGATCCCATTTTATTCAACGAAATGGTTTTAAAGGTTAAAGATATGCTGAGAATGAGTGTTGAGTCTTTAGTTGACCTGGATATTGATAAAGCAAAAGTAATACTTAAAAGTGATAATGATATTGACGAAATCAACAGAGAACATTATTATGTAGTAAGAAAATTAATTAAAGGCGGCAAACATGATGTTAATGAGTTGGTACATCTTTTAGATGTTTCAAGAAACTTGGAACGAATTGCCGACCACATTACTAATATTGCAGAAGACATAATATATATGATTAGTGGTGAAATTATAAGACATGCACACAAGCCTGAAGAAGAAAAATAGAGATGAACAAAGTTAAAATATTAATTATTGAAGATGATGACGATATCAGAGATCTTGAGACATTTAATCTAAAACAGGAAGGCTGGAAGATATCTGAGGCAGATTCTGCTGAAACAGGAATGGAACAGATAAGAAAAAGTGTTCCTAATCTTATTTTACTTGATCTTATGCTGCCGGGAATCAGCGGGCTGGATTTCTGTCGGCAGCTTAAATCTGCCAATGACTATAAGAATATACCAATAATTATGGTTTCTGCAAAAGGGGAAGAAGCGGATATTGTAACCGGTTTGGAGCTTGGGGCAGATGATTATGTTGCAAAACCATTCAGACCAAGGGAGCTTGTTGCCAGAGTCAGAGCTGTGCTGCGCCGTAAGAGTGACAGTGTTCCAACTGATGACCAGATTTTAAGAATATCCGGACTTGAAATACATCCGGGACGCCATGAAGTTCATTATAATTCGAAAAAGATTGATTTAACATTTACAGAATTCAGAATTTTACAGATTATGGCACAACGTCCGGGATGGGTTTTTACCCGCTATCAGCTTGTTGATATAATCCGAGGGGATGATTACCCCGTGACTGATCGGTCGGTAGATGTGCAAATTGTAGGGCTCAGAAAAAAACTTGGGAAAGCGGAAAAATATATTGAAACAGTAAGAGGAGTTGGTTACAGATTTAAATCCAATTAAATTAATTAATAATGAAAAGAAGACCTATTTTTAAGATTTTAATGCCGGCAATATCTTGTTTTATAATATTGATGTTGATTATGTTCAGTGCATATACTTACAGCATTTTAAATTCATTTTATATGAGCTTGAACAAGGAAGAGCTTACCGTTGCCGCAAATGTTTTCAAATCCCAGATAACCTCTTCTTCAAATACTCTTGACAGAACTTTAGCGATGACCTTCTGCAGCAATGTTTTTAATAATCATGTTATGCGTTATACCTTGATTTTAGACGATGGCGAAGTTCTAAGTGACAGCTGGAAAAATGCTGATGATATGGAAAATCATGCAGATCGCAGAGAGATTATTCGGGTTTTAAATGGAGAAGATTACTCTGAGTCAATAAGATATAGTTCGACAATTGGTAAAGATATGTTGTATGTAACAATTCCATTTACAGAAAATGGAAGTGTTGCTGCTGTTCTTCGTGTGTCAAAACCACTTGCCGATATAAAAAGTCAGTTCTACCAATTTCTTGTTAAACCATTTTTTGCAACACTGATTCTATTAGTTGTTTCAATTTTAATAATATATTTCATATCTAAAAAGCTAAGTCAACCCCTTGAAGAACTTAAAAATGTTGCCCTTAAATTTACCAATGGTGATGAAAATATTGTGTTTCCTAATTCATCAATTGAAGAAATTGATATACTTGCAATAACTATGGATGCTATGGTTGCCAAGCTTGAGAGCAGAATTTCAACAATTACCAAGCAGCGAGATGAAGAGCAGGCTCTGATGATGAATATGACTGAAGCAGTTATTGTTGTAAACAGAGATAGAGAACTGCTCAAAGTAAATAGAGCGGCTGAACACATGTTTGACTTTGCTGCTGAAGATGTGGTGAACAAAAAACTTGTTAAAGTCCTATATAATAGCGATTTACTGGAAACTGTCGACAGAGTGTTTGCAGCCAATAAACCGGTTGAAACTTCTATGCGGGCAGAAACTTCACAAGGTACGTTTAATTACAGAGTTAACGGTGTCAAAATTCCATCCGTCAATCTCTCAAATATAAAGGCTGTTTTTGTTATAACAGATATCACGCACCTTAGAAAACTTGAGACAATGCGTCAGGATTTTGTTGCAAATGTGTCCCATGAATTACGAACTCCAATAACATCGATTATTGGTTTTGCTGAAACTCTTGTTGGTGAAAAGAAACTGGATAAAAAAGATATAGATAAGTTTAATGCTATTGTCTACAAACAGGCGAACAGGCTGAAAACAATTATTGATGATCTGCTTGTTTTGTCAAGACTTGATTATAATACCGATCTCAACAGTCTTGATTTTATGCCGGCAAATATTTCACATGTTGCACAAAATGTTGTACAAACAGTTTCTAAAGAGGCAAAAAAGAACTGTTTGGAAATCAAAGTTGATGTTGATGAGACTATTCTTGTTAACATGAATATTCAATTAATTGAACTGGCAATACAAAATCTGCTGATTAATGCAATAAAATATTCCGGTGAAGATTCAAAACACATTGAGCTGTCGGTTTTTGCTAGAGGCAGGGAAGCTATTGTAAAGGTAAAAGATTTTGGTTTTGGTATTCCTGCGGATTCAATTGACAGAATTTTTGAACGTTTTTACAGGGTTGACAAGGGTCGAAGCAGAAAAGTTGGCGGAACAGGGCTTGGATTGTCACTTGTAAAAAGAATTGCAATACTTCATGCAGGTCATGTGTCAGTTGAAAGTACATTAGGTAAGGGATCCACATTTTATTTGCATCTTCCGTATGATTCTGCTATGGTTTAGGCGTTCACACTTTGCAGCGAATGATCGTTGCGTTGCCTGCTGAAAATAACAGTAACATCTTTGAGGAAACATGACACAACTGAAATTTTACGTTGATTTTGACGATATTCTTGCAGAAACAGCAAATCGTATTTGCGAAATATCCAAAGATATGTTTAATACTCAAGCTACATTTGACCAGATAAAAGACTTTGACCTGAAAACATCTCTCAATATCACGCAGAATCAGTATGAAGAGCTCATGAATGCGACTCATGATGACAGATTTCTTGCAACATACATGCCTATTAAAGGAGCTAAAGAGGCTGTTAACTTTTTTGCATCAAAAGGAGTTACAATAGAAGTTGTCACAGGTCGCCCACCTTATACTCTTAATGCTTCAAAATTATGGCTTGAAAAATATGGATTTAACTATAGCAAAATTGTCTTTGTTGACAAATATTGCAGATTTGAAGATCATGAAACAGATGCCTTGACTCTGGATGACATTCAAAATAGTGACTATGATTTAATGATTGACGATGCACCTATAATGCTTGATTTTATTTATCAGCAGATGACAAACCCCATTGGAGTACTGCAGCGACCATGGAACGCAAAGTGGCTCGCAGAACAACAAGCATCAAGCCATGCAATATTACAAGGGTCCAATTGGAAAAGCCTAAAAGATGTTATAGCCAGACATTTTAGCTTATAGTCAGATTAATAATCGCAGAACATGCACATCATGCTGATTTTGGGAAATGTAGTGTCGCCCCGCCCTTACTTTGAATCTTAGAAATTCAAAGTGAGGGCGGGGTTGCCGAAACAGCAATCAACCGGAAAATCAAGAATTACCTTAAATTTCTGGTTGAGAGGATAAACATGTTTTTAAATCAATGGAATCAGGGTTTACATTATACTTTTATCATCCTTTGGGTGATAAATTAGAAAATTAGTTTATCGGACGCCGATCCAGCTACCAAACATAAAGTGTTTTGATGATAATTGCAGAGTTAATTGCTTTTTTGGTAGCTGGACTCC